>BQJH01000024.1 GCA_021604605.1 Hyphococcus sp. | reverse complement strand
AAACGGCAAACCAGGCAACATCATGTCCCTTGCGGTGTTTGGTGTTGCGATCTTTGTTCTGATAGTCCTGTTATATTTCGCGTATTGATAAAACGCAGACACTCAACGGAATACCTATAAGGCCGTTGATTAGTTGATGCCTGCCTTACCAATGGAGATATATTTAGAGCGACGGTGTTGGCGCAGCTCATCGGCCGAAAGGTTTTCCAATTCACGAATGGAAGTTTCTACAGCATCGCCCAAACGTTCAATCGTCAGCCCTGGATCACGATGAGCACCGCCAACCGGTTCGGAAACAATCGTATCAATGACGCCAAACTCAAGAAGATCCTGCGCAGAGACTTTCATAGCTTCAGCAGCATCCGGTGCTTTGTTCTCATTTTTCCCGGCAGCGTCTTTCCACAATATGGATGCACACCCTTCCGGTGAAATCACAGAATAAATTGAATGCTCAAGCATCAAAACCTTATTGACCGCCGCCAGCGCTACAGCACCGCCTGATCCACCTTCGCCGACGACAACGGAAATATTGGGAACACCAAGGCCAAGACACTTTTCTGTGCACGACGCAATGGCTTCCGCCTGCCCGCGCTCTTCAGCCCCTCGACCCGGATAGGCGCCCGGCGTATCGACCAAAGAAACGACCGGCAGGTTAAAGCGCTCCGCAAGGTCCATCAGCCGCATTGCTTTGCGATAGCCTTCAGGGCGCGCCATGCCGAAATTATGTTTCACGCGCGTTGCCGTGTCGGACCCTTTTTCATGGCCAATCAGAATAATTGATCGCCCTCTGAAATTCGCTGGCCCGCCAATGATCGCAAGATCTTCTCCAAAAGCTCTATCCCCGGCAAGCGGCGTGAAATCATCGACAAGGTTTTCAATATAATCCGAAAAATGAGGGCGGCTGGCATGGCGCGCGACTAAAGTTTTTTGCCAGCGCGATAATTTACCATAAGCGTCGGCCAATAATTGGTTAGCCTTGACTTGAAGCTTTTCGATTTCCTCATCGACATTGACGCCCGCGTCTCCGTCCATTTGACGAAGGTCGTCAATCCGGCCTTCCAATTCTGCAATCGGTTTTTCGAAATCAAGGTACGTACGCATAATTCCATTCTCAATCAGTTCTGAACCGTTCGAAACTACCATTAAACGGTCAGGTCAGGCTACTTCATTTTTCTTTGCGCTTTTCCTAACGGATGTCGAGAAAAAACAAGATCCCGGAGCCTGTCCTGGGCGATATGCGTATAAATCTGCGTTGTTGTGATGTCGGCATGGCCAAGCATCTGCTGCACACTGCGTAAATCCGCGCCCCCTTCCAATAAATGGGTGGCGAACGCATGTCGCAAGACATGGGGCGAGACACGGTTTGCCGGCACACCCGCAAGAACCGCCAGTTCTTTTAACATTTGGGCAAATCGCGCAGTCGTCACGTGACCTGTTTTACCGCGCGAAGGGAACAACCAGGGTGATGAAATTTTGGCGTTGGCCGCCTTAGCGCCAGCTTTGCCTTTTGCGGGTAGAAATTCATCGCGGCGCTTAAGGTAAGATTTCAACGCCTCTATCGAACGTTCGCTTAGCGGCGCCAATCGTTCTTTGCCGCCCTTCCCGCGAATGATGATAACGCGTTCGCCTTCGCGCATTGCCGCCAAAGGCAGGCTGACAAGCTCCGATACACGCAAACCAGCCGCATATAAAATTTCCAGCATCGCAGACAATCGCAGCGCTTTTTTGCCGCTAATCTGATCGATTGCATGAAATAGCGCGGTGACTTCCTCTGCAGACAATATTTTTGGCAATGGCCTGCGCGTTTTAGGGCGATCAATTGACGCCGTTGGATTATCGCCGCGCAACCCTTCCGCGTAAAGAAACTGATAGAACTGACGCAGCGCAGAGACTTTCAACGCTGCGGTCGAGGCCGCCAAGCCTTCTTCATCAAGAGCGGCCAGCCACGCGGCTATATCATCTGCGCCAGCAGTTGCTAATTTTTCTCCGCGTGATTTTGCAAACAATGAAAAGCGTTCTAAATCCCGGCCATAATTTTTTAGCGTATTCGCCGCCGCCGCGCGGTCGACGGCCATCATTTCCAAAAAGCTGTCAACCAGATGCGCATCATCCGCGCTGTTAGGAATGTCTTTTTTTTTAGCTGCTGTCATTGGCTGCTGCGCGGTTTTAACCTGGGCGCAAAGCCTCCTTCATCATCTGCGATATCATTTGACTGGCCGGGACTGCCTGCATCAGCACTGGCTCTCATTTGAGGCGTTGCATAGGTTGCAGACCAGGCGTTTTCAAATTCATATCGGCGCTGGAGCTCCGTCATGCCTGCAGATCTCAAAGATTGAGCGACAATCACTGTTTCGACCTGACTACCGTCAGCCGCTCCGCTCGACGCCGCAAGCGCCGCCAATGCAGCCTGACCTGTTTTGTTTCCGTATGCTGCATCAAACGCCGCATCAAGAATTTGAGCCGTCACGGCCGGATCATGATGCGCACGTTGAGAACTGGAACGGGTTTTAGCATTTGTCAGAATTGAAATATCCGCGGCGCCAGCAATCCTTGACGCCGTCTGAGGATCAAGCAACGCCAACAATTCAAGACGTGCAACAAACGCAATGGCCTGCTCAGCAGGCAATGCCGAGACGCTCTCGTTTACGCCGATCATGGCGGACAACCACTCACCGGCTCCAACGCTGTCGCCGACGGCCATGCGCGCTAAAGCAAAACTTGAGGCCTCATCTGGCGCTAGCAAAACACCTTCAAGAGCCGCTATATCATCGGCATACAAAAGCGACAGCGCATAGGCGCGCGGAAAACTATCCGCAAGATTTAACGCCAACGCTATCCGCCGGGCTTTGTCTCTCAAAAACTCCGGCGCACTCATAGTCTTTACAGATTGATATAACAGGGCATCCGTCATCGGATCGTTTGGTTGCGCATTTGCTGTTTCTGTCGCCGCGCCAATTGCTGTTAAATCAAACTCTACAGCACTCATCAGACCTGAAAGGCGCGATATATTCATCGCTCCCATAGCTATGGCCTGTTGAGCGGCGCCGATGCGCAGGGCCTGGGCGTATCTTTCAGCGCCAGCCACTGCAGCCAACACACCAGCATCAGCATGCGCGAGGTGTTGAAGCGAGATATCGAGGTCAAAACTTGAGGCAATAGCTAGTTGTAGCGCGTCTTCTATGGGAGCCGCATCGGCCAAAGGATTACCTGTTGCAACGGCGCCAAGATAGGCCGCATCAGCATCGTCCAATGAGCCCTGATCGCGGAGAATGCCAAAGGTAAGGTCAGCGGCGTCTCTTTCACCTGCTTGCGCATAACACAAAACCCGCAGCCTGACCCAAAACAATCCGTCTCTTCCCGTGGAAAGGTTTGCATTCCGCCGACAAGCGGAAGCAATATCATTATTCAATAAATCAATTATAGCCTCAGCTTGTTCAACCCATGGATCTCCTCTGCCATTGGTTGAAAGGCTGGCAATTGTTTTTGCTTCTTCAGTCAGCCCTGCGCGCGCCAAAGCTAACAGCTTCTTTCCGCCAAGAGACGGCGCCGCTTCACTAGGGGCTGTGCCAGGCGTTAACAGAACTCTCTTTAAGGCAGCGCCGAGACTTGGGTTCCCTGGCCGAGTTGGCATATGATCGAGTAAAAATTCGAGCGTCTCTGCTCTGGTGTCTGTCCAGATATCTGGAGACAATGCGCCCTCGCCCACCTCAAGCGTGCCGGTTGAAAATGCATCGGTTGAGATTTGAGCAGTTTCCACCACTTCAGGGAGTGTGACTTGTGCAGACACATTACCAACACATGCCGCCCCTACGAAAGCTGCAAACATAAAAGCATTGAATTTAGGAGGCAGCATCAGAGACCTCCTGCTCAATTGTTGTGGTGTCTGGCTCCAGCATTTGCCCATAGATAAAGAGCCCGACCATCGTCGCCACGACCACTAAAAGAAGTATCAAAATAAACCGCAATTGCCCCGCTCCGTATTTAATGCGCTACTAATAACCCAAGCCATAGCTATACAGTGTCACACCTGATGTCCCAACTGGAAAGATACCGTCTAGCGCTAAGAGGCGCACTCGCCTACATCTACCCCTCATGAATAGCCCTCGCAAACCGCTTGCTACGACCAAACCCCGCACGATCGTCCTGGTCGGCATGATGGGGGCTGGAAAAACCACGATCGGCCGCCGATTAGCGCCGCGCCTCAATCTTCCTTTTTTTGATGCTGACGAAGAAATTGAAAAAGCAGCAGGAATGTCAATTTCCGAGCTTTTTCAATCTCATAGCGAAGAAAGCTTCAGGCGCGGAGAAGCTGGGGTGATTAAGCGATTACTGGGTGGGCCACCTCATGTCTTGGCCACAGGCGGCGGGGCCTTAACTCACCCAGACACGCGGGCGTTGATCGCCAATACGACTATATCCATCTGGTTGAAAGCAGATCTCGACGTTTTGCTCAGTCGAGCCACTAAGCGAAGCACAAGACCACTGTTAAAAAACGACAATCCTATAAAGATTTTGGAACGCCTTTCCAAAGAACGTGAGGCGTTTTACGCACAGGCTGACATTCACATCGACAGTCAATCCGGGCCGCATATGCACACCGTGGATTTGATTATAGAAAAACTATCAGCCCTCTCCGACATAAAAATTCCAGATCCGAACGACGCAACATGAAGAACGAAACATTATCTGTCCCCTTATCTGGACGTAGCTACGATATTTGCATCGGCGACAACTTGCTTGAACAAGCTGGTCAAATAATCGCACCGTTTCTCAATCGACCAAAAGTCGTTGTCGTTACCGATGAGAATGTCCTGAAAGCACAAGGGGCCAGACTACGATCTGGCCTTGAGGCCGGCGGCATCAAACATAACTTCATTACCCTTCAACCCGGTGAAGCAACAAAATCGTTTCAACAACTGGAACAGTTAACTGGCCAATTGCTCGACCTGGATGTTGAACGGACAGATGTTGTGATTGCATTTGGCGGCGGGGTTGTCGGTGATATTACTGGCTTTGCCTCAGCCATTTTGAGACGCGGATGTAACTTCATCCAAATTCCGACAACTTTACTGGCGCAAGTTGACAGTGCTGTCGGCGGCAAAACTGCCGTAAATGTTCCTCAAGGGAAAAACCTGATTGGCGCCTTTCATCAACCAGCTTTCGTGATGGCGGATATTTCAACTCTTGAAACACTACCAGCAAGAGAGCTGCGCGCCGGCTACGCTGAGATTGTCAAATACGGGCTGATTTCCGATCCTGAATTTTTCGATTGGCTCGACAGCAATCACCCCATGATCCTTGAAAAGGCCGGTCATAAAGAACGTGCGTACGCCGTCAAAAAATCCTGCGCCGCGAAAGCAAAAATTGTCGCGCAAGATGAACGTGAAAAAGGCGAGCGCGCGCTCTTAAACCTTGGTCACACATTTGGCCATGCGTTCGAAGCCGCTTATGGGTATTCTGACAGTGTACTCCATGGCGAAGCCGTTGCTTTGGGCATGGCGTTAGCTTTTGATTTTTCAACTCAACTTGGCTTGTGCCCGTCCGAAGACACTGCTCACGTCAAAACCCATCTGCGAGCCGCCAATCTTCCAACCACTGTCAGTGATCTTAAACCATTGCCTGATCTCACGAGTAAAAAATTACTCTCCCTGATGATGCAGGACAAAAAAATGCAGGCAGGGGAAATGACCCTCATTCTTGCCAGTGGTATTGGTAAGGCGATCATCACCAACAATGTATCTTTAAAAGACCTTGAACAATTTCTTGAGCACACAATTGCAAAATAAACCATCGAAGGCCCTCTCATGAACGAAGCTGAAACAGCCATGCTCATCCCTGTCGGGATTATTTTTGGATTGCTGATGCTATCGGCATTTTTCTCCGGTTCTGAAACCGCGCTAACTGCGACTTCCAATGCGCGCATGCACAAACTCGAAAGCGATGGCAACGCGAGCGCGCGCCGGGTCAATCTTCTAATCAAAGATCGGGAAAGACTGATTGGCGCCATCCTTCTTGGTAACAATCTGGTCAACATTCTGGCGACCTCGTTAGCCACCAGCCTATTGATCTCAATATTCGGTGCGACAGGCCTCGCTAATGTCATCGTGACCATATTAATGACTGCGCTGATTTTGATCTTTTCAGAAGTGGCGCCCAAGACGCTCGCCATTGCCCGCCCCGATTCATTTGCGATGTTCGTCGCGCCCGTCATGCGGTGGGTGGTGTTTGTTTTCGCACCGATAACCCGCGTCGTACAATTCATTGTGCGTGGGGTTTTACATTTATTCGGCGTAGACATTTCGAAAGATAGCGCCGTCTTCTCTGCTCATGATGAGATACGCGGCGCCATCGACCTGCATCACTCGGAAGGACGCGTCGATAAAGAGGCAAGAGACCTTATTCGTGGTGCGCTGGAACTAGATGACATCAGGGTTGAAGAAATTATGATCCACCGAAAATCAGTGGAAATGATCGACCTCGACAAACCCAATGAAGTCATTATTCAACAGGCGCTAAAAAGCCCTCATACGCGTCTGCCGCTGTTTCGCGATAATCCCGATAATATTGTGGGCATTTTGCATGCAAAGGATTTGTTGCGTGCGCTATGGAATGCAGACGGCGCCGCTGATGCAGTGTCTTTTGAGGACATCACCCGCAAGCCATATTTCGTGCCGGAAACAACAACGCTGCAAGAACAGCTCGATGCGTTTAAATTAAAACAAGAGCATTTTGCGCTCGTTGTCGATGAATATGGTGCGATCATGGGCCTCGTCACCATGGAAGACATTCTGGAAGAAATCGTTGGCGAGATTGAAGATGAATATGACAGCCCGGTTCAAGGCGTCCGCCCGCAAGGGGACGGTACGCTGAATGTCGATGGTGACGTCACCATCCGCGACCTAAACCGCGCCATGGATTGGAACCTGCCGGATGAAGAGGCTATCACTGTTGCCGGGCTGGTTATCCATGAAGGGCAATGCATCCCGGAAGTCGGCCAGACATTTTCTTTCCATGGATTTCGGTTTCGTATTTTACGTAGAAGGCGTAACCAGATCACCGCCATAAAAATCACGCCTATCGCCCAAGATCCCGCATAAATCGCTCCGGGCAATCCAGACTTCAACCACGGAAGATACATCCAGCATGGCCGAAACCCATAACCGGTTCGCAATGTTTTATATTTTCACCACGGTCATGCTCAACATGATCGGACTGGGTGTGATTATGCCCGTCATGCCGCAACTCATCATGGACGTGACAGGTGAAAACCTCGCGCATGCGGCGCAATGGGGTGGCTATCTCACTTTTGTTTATGCGTTAATGCAGTTCATCATGATGCCGATCATTGGCGGGCTCTCTGACCGGTTTGGACGACGACCGGTATTATTAGTTTCAATGGCTGCGTATTCTTTTGACTTTCTAGTTATGGCGCTGGCGCCTGTTATCGGCGTTATTGTGGTTGCAAGGCTATTGGCCGGCGCCTTTGCCGCAACTTTCTCCACCGCGAATGCCTATATTGCAGACATAACACCGCCGGAAAAACGAGCGGCCAATTTTGGTCTTATGGGAGCAGCCTTCGGACTGGGCTTTATTATTGGCCCTGGTATTGGCGGCATTCTTGGTGAAAGCTTTGGCCCTCGGGCGCCATTTTTCTTTGTCGCTGCATTAGGAGCAACAAACTTTTTGCTGGGTTTGTTTGTGTTGCCGGAAACCTTAAACAAGGAAAAGCGTCGCAAGTTTGAGTGGAAGCGCGCAAATGCTTTCGGAAACTTCAAACAGTTCAGCCAATATCCAATGATGCTGCCAATTGCTGGCGCCATCTTCCTTTATCAGCTGGCGCATTGGACCTTTCCTTCCGTCTGGTCCTATTTCGCTGAAGAAAAGTACGGCTGGTCACCCGGGTTCATTGGCGCCTCTTTGATGTTTGTAGGCCTCATGGCTGCTATTGTTCAAGGCGGGTTAACGCGCATTATCATCCCGAAAATAGGAGAACGCGCTGCTGCAGTTGGCGGAACGATGATCGCGATTGTCACCTATCTTGGATATGCTTTCGCGGACCAGGGTTGGATGGTTTATGCGTTAATTACAGTTTCCTCCCTTGCAGGCGTCACGCTCCCCTCCCTTCAGGGCATCATGTCAAGAACCGTCCCGGCGAATGCGCAGGGAGAACTGCAAGGCGCTGTCGCGGCCATTGCCAGCCTGTCGATGATTATGGGACCGCCGATCATGACTCAAATTTTCGCCGCTTTTTCAGCGCCCGGAACGCCGTTCACGATTGCCGGTATAACGATCCTGGAAAAAGGCGCTGGAATATACTTTCCTGGCGCACCTTTCGTTCTCGCTAGCGCTTTAACGCTGCTAGCGTTAGCGCCTCTTTTGATCGCGTTCAGACGGGTGCAGCGACCAAGAGAAGAAACGGCAGAAACAAAATAGTAAAGCAGGACATGCTCTACGCTATTCCTCATTTAGCCTGAGGCTGGTTTACGCAGTTCTTAACTATGCGAAATTTTACAAATCTGATTTGGATTTTTTGATTGATTTTTCGATCAACTTCAAACGCCCATTGGCGCGCTTTACTGTATCTTCAAGCTCAGTGATCGCATCTGCCATTGAAGCATTGATGTCATCATTATCTTGCAAGGCCGTCCTTGCCTTTTTCAGCTCCTGCACCAACGCATCAATTTTTTGATCGGGAGAGCCGCCCGTCATAGATGGGTTGCTATCTCTGTCTGCCACGGCAGACCCGTCCATGACTTTGCGCTTGGAACGGATAAATCGCACGCCCACAAAGACGCCAATAGCAAACGCTGCCGCTGCGATCACAAAACGGCTCAGTAAAAACGTCATTAACCAAGGCTCATCCATACGGCCCCACACCATAGTGCGCCATTCCGGCACACCATGCTTACAGTAAGCACAAAACCGGCAGGCTCTGATGTGGATACAGCAAACACTGCGCCAGCAAAGGAAAATCGCCCCAATGTCCCATTGAGGCGATCACCATAGCGAACGAATTTAGTCGATTATCTCGGCGCCATGACCATCATGATCTGGCGGCCTTCCTTTTTCGGAAATTGCTCAACTTTTGCAATCTCATCAAAATCATCTTGAACGCGGCGTAACAGATCAGAGCCACGATCCTGGTGGGCCATTTCCCGCCCCCGAAATCTCAATGTCACTTTGACTTTGTCGCCATCTTCAAAGAACCGCTTCATCGCCCTGACTTTCACGTCATAATCATGGTCATCGATATTGGGGCGCATCTTGATCTCTTTGATCTCAACGACTTTTTGTTTCTTCTTCGCTTCAGCCTTTTTCTTCTGCTGCTGGTATTTGTATTTACCATAATCAAGAATTTTGCAGACAGGCGGCTGTGTGTTAGGAGATACCTCGACAAGGTCAAGGCCAACCTGAACAGCGATTTCAATTGCATCTTCGGTTTTTACGACGCCGCGTTTCTCGCCTTCATGATCAATTAAAAGAACCTGCGGGACGCCGATTTCTTCGTTTACGCGTGGGCCGGAGCTTTTAGGCGCTGCGGCAGCGAATGGTTTACGTGCTATGGATTTCTCTCCTTTGGTAGCTAACGGTTAAATTCTGCCATCTTAGCTTTTGCACTTGGTTAATAATGCAAAAACCAGTCAGAAGCGGCGATATATAAGGGTTTTCGATCACATATCAACGGGCAGAAGCTGATTGTGGGCTATCCGGTTGACCGGCGCTCAATCCCATATTCGACAAGGTGCGCCAGACAAAGACAGGCTCAACAGCGCCTACACCATCTCCTGACGTCAAAGAGACAACATGACGACCATCAATGGCAGGTTCTGATGACTGATTCTTGGTGATAAGAACGCCTTCACAGCCAACACTGACAGCAAGGTGAACTTCCTCTGCGCCATCACTGACAAAAAAGGCGGCTTCATGGGCCAGCGCCGCAAGCTGCAGATGATCGGTCTTTCCTGTGAGATCGACAAGCTGTGGCGCTTCATCAGCGATTGCATCACCAAAATCATGCAACTCTTTTGAACCCGCCAGAACCGGCATAAAGCCCGCAATCGCCATCATCGAAGCAAGGCCCGCATAACCAGATGGGGTCCATCTGTTAGCTTCGTTCAGGCTTGGCAATAACAACCCAAACGGGCCAGATATGCCGTACCAGGAAGGTTTCATGTTCGCTGAATCTTTGCGCGCACTCAGCGCCCAATGCAAATCGGGCAAACGCTCCTCAACTTCAATCCCTGCATTGCTCGCCAGTGCTCCGACATCTGGAAGCGGCGCAAAAAGGCCAGCTTTCGCATCGCGGCGGCGCGATGGCGTGCTTGCAGAAAACCACTTTGGCCCAAAAGGCCCCATAGCGCTTTGAAGCTTTTTGCTCGCATCATTCCCGGCAAGGTCATAGACCTTTTCAAACTTGGCAAGCTTCAGCTGTTTGACAAATTCTTTGCGAGCGTCTGCATCACGTAAATTCGGAATGCCGGCCACCTGGTCAAAGTAACTTGACGCCCGTGCAACACGTTGTAGCGGTCCTGTCGTCAGCAGGCTGATTTTTGATTTTGGGTGCGCTTCGCGGATAGCCGCAAAGGCCGGTTCCGCTGCAATAAAACCCGCCAAGCTATCAGCTTTGACGACGAGAATATTCGCTTCTTTACGTCCAAACATTAATTATACCCTGCCCCGCTACCCAAAAGATCCCGATACACGTCGAGCGTCGCATCACACATAGCTTGAGCGGAATATAACCGCCCTACGCGCGCTCTTGCATTGTCCCCCATGCTCATGCGCGTCTCAACTGACATTTGTTGAAGCTGCTCAATTGCATCTGCAAGCTCAACAGCATCACCCGGCTTAACCAAAACACCACTCTCACCATTCACCACGGTTTCAAGCGCACCCCCATGCGCTGCCGCAATGATCGGTTTACCCATGGCGCCAGCCTCAATAGCGACACGACCAAACGCTTCAGGTCTGACAGAGGGTGAAATCACAATATCAGCCCAGCTGTAAGCTGCTGGCATATCGGCACAATCGCCGACGATATGCACCATATCGCGCACCCCACGCTCATCCAGTTTTGCGCGCAAAAACACCTCATAGTCATTGTTGTTTTGCACGCCCCCACAGAAAACTACCGACAAATTAGGAGATTTGCCAGACCCTGTTCGGGATTTAAGAATTGAGATCGCTTTGATTGCGATTTCATGGCCCTTCCACGACGTTAACCGTGCGGGCAACAATATCCTGATAGCATTATTTTCCCCAGGCAGGCTCCATGTAGCCAGAAGCTCTGCGACTCTCCCCTCTGCAACCATAGCGGGTTGAAATAGGTCAAGATCAACCCCTCTGGGAATTACCTGCACTTTGTCGTTCTGCAGATCATACGCCTGACATATTGCCTCGGCAGTAAAGTTGGAATTGGCGATGACCCTGTCCGAACGCACCAAGGAAGAATTATAGAAGCGTTTGACCGCGTTCTGCGCCCGATGCGCTCCATGATAGGTCGTGACAAATTTTACCCCCGTACGCCGCGCCGCCAGCAAAGAACTCCAGGCAGGCGCGCGCGAGCGAGCATGAATGAGATCAACCTCTTTTTCATTGATGATGTTTGTAAGCCGCGCTGCATTCCTCCAAATCGTGAGAGGGTTTTTTGAGTGCACCGGAGAGAAAATAACCTCCCCGCCAGCGGCAATGACATCCCTCGCCATCCTTCCTTTATGTGTAGCGACCAAGGCCCTGCCGCCTGCACGCACGATTTCACTTGCTATTTCAACAGTCGACCGTTCCGCACCGCCCGCTTCCAGACGCGGTATGACTTGAAGGATCGTGTGGTTCAGTCTCATGCCGCTCGCTGTTCCTGATTGATCTCAGGGTTTCCGGTTAATATGGTCCCGCCATCATCATTACGCCGAAGATGAACGAGGTTCCATGGAAAATAAGCCGCCCGCCTATCTGGAAGGCCCACAAGGCCGTATCGCCTATCGCCGTCAGACCGGCGCTCACCCGGAAGTCTTATGGCTAGGTGGTTTTCGGTCCGACATGCTGGGGACAAAAGCAAATTTTCTGGGCCAATGGGCTGCGAAGAATAAAAAGGCCTTCACGCGCTTCGACTATACCGGACATGGGGAATCAGACGGGCGTTTTGAAAACGGCTCCATCGGCGAGTGGTTGGAAGACACAACTGCAGTTTTTGATGAAGTGACAGAAGGCCCAGTTACGTTGGTTGGGTCGTCTATGGGCGCCTGGATAGCCGCCCGCCTGGCCCAGGTCCGCCCGGACCGAATTAACGCGATCGTTTTTATCGCCCCAGCGCCTGACTTCACTCGGAAACTGATGTGGCCCGCGTTCACAGAAAAACAACGTGAAACAGTCCTCAGAGAGGGGCGTCTCGAACAACCTTCCGATTATTCAGATGAGCCGGAAATCATCACCAGAAAACTGATTGAAGAAGCTGATAATCACCTGATCATGGACCAGCCGCTCACCTTTCATTGTCCGGTGAGAATTTTACAAGGCATGATGGACGAGGCCGTGCCATGGCGTCATGCGCTTGAATTTGCAGACGTTATTGAAAGTACTGATCTAGAAGTTCTGCTGACAAAAACGGGCGATCACCGTTTATCGACGCCTGAAGACCTCACCCGGTTGGCAACGGTATTAGGCGCAATTTCATAGACTTAACGAAATCACGTCTAGCTTGGCTCGGTTCATCGCAAAAACCGAACGCTTCATCTGGTATCCGCAGATGTTGGTTCTCTAGCACCTTGCTACAACTGTCACATTTCGGTATTTTCCTAGCAAACCCGGCGCTTCTATGCGCCCTGTGCTTGGCTGTATGAGGCAAATATAACAATGAGCGAGCGGATATCTGACAACCCGACAAAACCAGAATTAGCGATCCTGAAGCTCTTGTGGCGCTCAAAAGAAATGAGCGCTAGAGAGATTCACACCCAGATTGCTGACGACTTTGGCTGGTCTTACTCGACGGTCCGAACTGTCCTTGAGCGCATGAGCGATAAAGGCCTCGTTTCGAAGACGCCTGTTGATGGTGTGAACATCTATGAAGCAACGGTTGGTAAAGTTGCTCTCCTTGGCCGGATGATCTCAGATTTTTCCCAGCGTGTTTTAGAACTCGACGCTGCGCCAACGGCCGCCTTCTTCGCTCAATCCAAACTTCTTTCTGAAGATGAAGTTGTAGAACTCGAAGATGTCCTAAGTGAGTGGGAGGATGAATAATGAACGCATTCATTGAACCCTTCTTCTTCTGCCTTATTGCATCGATGATATGGGCGCCGATCGTGTTTCTGATTGCTTCGCGATTTCATTATGACGAGGGCTCAGCGGTCTTTGATAAGCTTTGGCCTGCAGCGCTTTTTCTCGCAGCCATGCCCGCTCTTATTGCGCCCGTAACAGCCGCCCTTGGCCTTTCATTAAGAGCACCCGAGCCCTTACCGCCAATGAGCGCACCGGTAGCAGTGCAAGAATATACAACTGCGGCGTCAGTAGTTTCCAGCACCCCTTTAACAACAAGCATCGGGATCAGTGACGTTTTGACCGCAGCAGCGGGTCTTTATTTTTACGGCTTCCTTTTGTTTTTCTGCCTTGGCGCGGTTCGGATGATCTGGTTCTCGTACCGGGTAAACTACGCCTATGAAGTTGATGAACCGCAGTTAGAAAAAGGGTTTGATCAATGGCGTCGCAGAATGAAGCTAAAGCGCATGCCGCGTTATGCTTTCACTGACGCCGTTTCATCGGTTTGTGTTCACGGATTTTTCCGCCCCACTATTTTAATGCCAATGAACTTGCTGGACCGCGTATCCGTTGATGATGCTATCCTCATGGGCGCCCACGAGATGGCGCACATTCGCCGCGGCGACACATGGTTATTTGCTTTTGCGACAATCACGAAAGCAGTGTTCTGGTTCAATCCCTTCATTCACAGGATCGCGGCGCGCGCTAATTTGACCGCCGAGCAAGCAGCCGACGCCCTCGTCATTTCTTGCGGCGCCAACCGCAAGGATTACGCAAAATGCTTTGTTGAAGGCTTACGCTTTGCCGCCAATGCGCCACGCAACGACTATGCTCTTGTGCCGTCGTTTACGCCTTTCGACAAACGTTCCCGGCGCGAAAGATTAGACGCGATCCTTTCAAAAACTGGCGTTGCGCCTCTGATGACGTTGGCCAGCAAAATGAGTCTGGTCATCAGTATCCTCATGGCATTTGCACTCGCCTTTGCACAAGCGGCTTTTGCGGTTTCACCAAAGCCAGTCGAAGAGGCGTTGTCGCAAATCCCGGTTGAGGGCGAGGTTACTTTTGGCTTTGGCGACAAAAGCAAAAAGCTTGGTGACAAACGACCATCTCATGAAGGCATAGACATAAGAGCTGCGCTTGGCACTGTTGTCCGCGCGGCCGGCGACGGCAAAGTCGTAGACGCCACCAGCCGCTATAAGGGTAAAAAATCATGGGGCAATGTTGTCGTCATCGACCACGGTCACGGATTGGTAACGCGCTATGCCCACATGGACAGCTTTAGCGTCAAAAAAGGTGATCGTGTCAAAGCAGGCGACAAAATCGGCGCAGTCGGTTCAACGGGAAAATCTACCGGCCCACATTTGCACTTTGAAGTTATTCAGGATGGCCAACATGTCGATCCGTCTCATGTCATTTCTGTCGGCCCGGTAAAACTGCCAGCCTTTAGAACGGCAAAAAGGTCGTTTCAGCCGGTTCGTGTGGCGAAGGCTCCTGAGGCGGTCTCGCGTGTTCAGACTGTCGTAAAACCTCCTGCGTTGCCCACCCCTCCGTCTGTTGAAGTTACAGTCATCGCCCCTAGCCCCGCAGAATTGGAACTTGATGAGCAACTTGCAGGAAAGCTGGCGCGGATGGATACAAAAGTGCGCAATGAGCTCAAAAATTTCAAAGGCTTTGCGGATTTTGACATTGAATTTGAAGGCTTTGAAGAACTCGTTGAAGACATGGGCGATATTGATTTTAATTCTGACTTCATCGAAGATTTTCAAATTGAGCTGCCTAAAATTGCCAATTTATCTAGCCATTTTGAGCTGACCGAAGAAGACAAAAGAGAACTTAAACGAGCCCGAAAAGAAGCAAAACGTGAAGCTGAACGCACTCTTAAGCAAGCCCGGCAAGAAATCGCCCGCGCAAACAAAGAACGTGAGTTAGCTGTTCGCGAAATCACGCGCGATTTCGAACGCAGCCTGAGAGACCGCGAACATGAAGTGGAAAACAGGATAAGAGAACAAGAACATGCTCTTGAAGAAAGTCGCCGTCACGATAAAGAAGAAATGTTGACAATGCGCGAGCAAGCTTTGCTTGAAGCGCAAGAACAAATTGAAGAAGAGCGCGAAGAAATTATCCGACGGCTTGAAGAAATCAAAGACCAGAAACGCAATTACTCCAGAGATTAAAAGCGTTAAACCGCTCGAACGCTTTCTAAAGATGCGGCAATTATCTTTGCGCATTTTGCGATGACTATTAGGTGGTTGCATCGCGGTAGGCAAAAGTAAGTCATAAACTTTTGGTCAATGTTTAAACTGTTCGCCGCATCCTACCCGCCATTCATCGAAAATGAGATGCACTTCACCTTGAAAAGAGCGAGAGTCTAAAGACGCGCGACTGACAACCCGGGAGAGAATAATCATGGGCTTGACGCGGCTTTGCTTAAAAAACCCCGCAGCAGCAGGTGTTATCCTCGCCATCATCACCCTTCTCGGGGCGATGTCGATTATGCGTCTGCCCGTTCAGCTTTTTCCTTCCATCGAGCGCCCGCAGATTGGCATCTGGACAGGCTGGCGCGCCGCCTCCCCGCGCGAAGTGGAAAGCGAAATTACCGAACCAATTGAACGCGAATTACGCGGCATGCCGGGCGTTACCAAAATGCAGTCCTGGTCTAATCAGGGCGGCGCCTGGATCAATTTACAATTTGCTCTCGGCACTGACATGGATCAGGCGTTTGCTGAGGTGAACTCCCGGCTACAGCGTGTACGCGGGCTTCCTGCCGAGGCGGACCGGCCGAGAATTAACGCCGGCGGCGGCGGCGGCGATTCCGATAACCTCATTTATCTTTTCTTGCAGCGCCTTCCCTCAAACGAGAACAATAGTCAAAAGCTCAGCGACTTTGCCGAACAACGTATTGTCCCGGCGCTTGAAGCTGTCCCCGGCGTCGCCGGCGTGGAAGTCCATGCCAATGACGGCGGCGAGATCTTACACATTGAATTTGATCCCTTTTTGGCGGCGCAACTTGGCGTTTCACTCGATCAGATTGCGCAAAATGTGAACCGATCATCTGACGTGACAGGGGGTACTGTAGAAGTTGGCCGACGCAATTATACGATGCGTTATGAAGGCCGTTTCACCGCAGACCAGTTGAATGAAACCATCCTCGCCTGGCGAGATGGGGCGCCGATCAAACTTGGTGACATCGCAGAAGTGTCGGTTGGTCCCGACAGTCGGCGTAGCGGTGTCGTCTACCAGAACGGCAATCCCGCGATCGGCATGAACATCCTGCGTGAGCCCGGCTCAAATACTTTGGAAGCGATCAATGCGCTGACAGAAGTCATCGACGAGCTGAATGCGGGGCCACTTTCCGATATGGGTTACGCAATCCACAAAAGTTTTGACCCTTCCGTTTTTATTAAACGGGCCATCTCACTCCTCACCGGGAATTTGTTGATTGGCATTATGCTGGCCGTCGTAGCTCTTTGGGTGTTTTTGCGCCGAACCGTAGCTACTTTTATTATTGCAGCGGCAATCCCGATATGTCTGATGGCGACCATCGTTGTCTTGAGTATGTTTGGTCGAACCATCAACGTTATCTCGCTGGCTGGTCTCGCCTTTGCCACAGGCATGGTGCTTGACGCTGCAATTGTTGTTTTGGAAAATTTTGTGCGCATGCGTGAGGAAGGAAAATCTTCCTTTGAAGCGGCCGAGGCGGCCGTCGGACAAGTATTCGGTGCTCTGTTTGCCTCGACTGTGACGACCGTCGCCATCTTTATTCCAATTATGTTTTTCGAAGATGTTGAAGGCCAGCTGTTCGCTGATCTTGCCCTCACTATTGCAATCGCTGTCTCTTTCAGTCTGATTGTCGCTGTGACGCTACTACCAACAGGCGCCCGGTATTTTCTGAAAAATGTGGCGCGCAAAGAAAAGTCAAAAAAGCCTAACTTTGCCAACAATCTCGCAGATTTTATCATTCGTATTACGCGTACAAACACACGGCGCATTGCAATTGTCTCTGGTCTGACAGTTGTCCCTGTTGCGCTCGCGTTTCTTCTATGGCCGCAATTGAATTATTTGCCTCCAGTAAAACGCGACGCGGTTGATGGCTTTATCAGCTTTCCGTCTGGCGCCAGCGTTGACATCATGCGCGAAGAATTTGCCGAGGTCGTTGTTGAGCGCCTGCAACCTTATATGGACGGTGAAAAAGAACCATCGCTTCGGAACTATTATATGTTTACTGGCGGCTGGGGCGGCAACATTGGCGTCCGGGTCAACGACCAGTCTCGCATCGAAGAAATGGTCAAAATTGTCAATGAAGACATCCTGAAAGGTTTTCCGGACACCCGGGTGTTTGCCCGCCAGGGTGATTTATTTGGTAATTTTGGCGGCGGCGCGTCGATCAGCCTTGAGTTACAGGCGGGGGATTTTGATGCCTTAGGCGATGCAGTCCCTGCAGCTAGCGATGTCATTAAAGAAGCCCTACCCGGTGCTCAGGTTTGGCCAAACCCAGATCCACAAGTCGTTACGCCGGAGCTGCGGCTTATTCCAAATGACAGACGCATTGCTGAAGTTGGGATGACACGCGACGCTGTCGCTCGCGCAGTGCGCGCCCTTGGCGATGGTCAGTGGCTTGGAGAGTTTTTCCACCAGGACGGGCGCATTGACGTCTTCTTACGGGCAAAAACATGGACCGAGCCAGAATTCCTGCACACAGCGCCTATCGCAACACCGTCCGGTGTTGTCGTACCACTTGGCGAACTTGTTACTGTCCAGCGTAATGTCGGTCCTCAACAAATTCGGCGTCTGGATTCCAGGCGTACTTTCTCGCTTGGTATTACACCGCCGGAAGGTATGGCCCTTGGTCCAGCTGTCGAACTATTGAAGCGCGGCGCCGAAGAAAAGCTATATGAAGTGTTACCGTCAGACGCCTCTCTGAAATGGGGCGGCGATGCAGATAGCCTTACCCGCGCCATTAATAACCTTAGCGGCAACTTTATTTTAGCCATCGCCATCTTGTTCCTAATCATGGCGGCATTGTTCAAATCCATGAAGGACTCACTTCTTGTAATTGTCACGCTGCCGATGGCGACGGTTGGCGGTATCCTTGCCATTCGTGGTATGGATCTTGTCAACGATCTCCCTCTCGATCTTCTTGGCATGATCGGCTTCATCATCCTGCTCGGCTTGGTGGTGAACAACGCTATTTTGTTAGTGGCTCAGACAAGAGCATCTGAAGCACAAGGAAAAAGCCGCACCGAGGCCGTACACGAAGCGCTCACCCTTCGGATCCGACCAATCTTTATGTCCACGTCAACCTCGTTGATGGGCATGTTGCCGCTTGTCTTGGCGCCCGGCGCCGGCAGCCTGATCTACCGAGGGCTCGCGACAGTCATCGTCGGCGGTATGGCCGTCTCCACAATATTCACACTCTTGTTGCTCCCTGCCCTTTTGCAGCTCGGCGCACAGCCCGCGCTGGCGCCGTCAACGCGTGGTCTTGCAGCGAGCCCGGCAGAATAAAAGGACTGATCACAGATGAAACGCAAACTCATATTCGCAAGCACGGCAGGACTTTTTCTCCTCGCGGCAGGCAGCGGCGCTTTCTTTTATGGCAGTAATGTCGCTGGCAGCGCCGATGCCGCGGAAGCTGATAGTCAACAAGCGCAAAACGGTCCCCCGCCAGCGCCGGTCACGGTAGCGCAAGCTCAAACCCGCTCCCTGGCGCCGCAATCTGAAACACCCGGCTCCGTTGTGTCCACGCGTGACAGTCTGGTTGCCGCCGCAACATCAGG
>BQJH01000023.1 GCA_021604605.1 Hyphococcus sp. | reverse complement strand
CGAGAATTTGACCGTTCTCGTTTGGCCATTTTCTAAACCGCGCCTGGATAAGTCGTCCAGTGTCCAATTCACTCCCTAGCGGGGTGGCAGCCTAAGGCCGAGGGGCGTTGCGTGGGGTGGATTGCTTTGACGTTCAATGGGGGACGTTAAGGCGAGTGAATTGAGTGTCAGCTTTCGGGCGGTGTCTAGTTTGGCATGTGTCTGGTATGGTGATGCTTGTACAGGATGCGGCGCGGCTCGGATTTTGAGGCGTATGGTTAACTAAGGCTTCGATGAAGTCGGGTTTTTGAGAACTGGGTGATGACCTTCTTGAGGGAAGCATTGTTGGGTGTGAGTGCGGCGGCGTTGTCCGTGGCAGCCCCTATGGCTGCCTTTGCTGCTGACCCTGTCGAGGTTGAAGTTGAAGGGGAAGCCAGTCTTGTCGTCGGTCTCGTCGATGGCGACGCTGATGCTGACCTGGATGCGGAAGTTGCCGTAAGAGGCTCCACAATTTTTGATAATGGTGTTGAGCTTGGCGCTGTGGTTGAGGCGCGCATGGACGCAGACCAACCAGTTCAGCGTTATGGTGGCGGAAGATTCTCAAGCCTGTTGATTGGCGGCCCGCGCGGGATCGCTCCAATGGACAGTGACGCTTATGTGCAGGGCGCCTACGCTTATGCGCGCGGCGGCTTCGGCCAAGTGATTGTCGGGCGCGACCACGGGGTTGCGCGGACATTGGCGGTAACTTCACCGACGATCTTTTCCGCCGCAACAATCAATGACTGGAAAACTGATTTAACAGGGCTGAACGATGTTCACACGGTTAATGATTTTACCGGTTACTCTACGAAAATTACATACATGCCGCCCGCCAATTTTCTTGGCGGCGCCTTTGGCGGTTTACAGCTCGGCGTTTCCTATTCTCCGGTCCTGCGCAATTGCGGCGATCGTCTTTGTGCGCCTCAAGGGGGCTTTCTCCTGGCGCCGGATGGCACGTTATTGACGGAGTCTTCTCAATGGGAAGACGCGATCGAAGCGGCGCTCTATTATCAAAAGCCAATCAAGCTCGGTTCGGACCGCCTTATGGTAGGCGTTGGCGCAAGCTACGTCACAGCGGAAGAAGATACGCTTTCCACCCTGCCGATCTATGGCGACTATGAAGCTTATTCTTTCGGCCTTAATCTCGCGTTCCGCGGGATTACGATTGGCGGCTCGGTCAAAACCACAAATGCCGGCCTCGCAACAGTCGAAAAAGACGAGTACCTTGCCTTTGATGCAGGCGTGACCTTCCGCACGGGGGAAGAAAAGGGTGATGTGGCGTTGATGGTTGGCGTCGGTATGTCTGAAGCCAACGCGATCGGGCCAAACCCGCTTGACCCAACCCTTTACCGGGACACCAGAACAGCACAAGCCGGCGTGAGTTATGTCATCAGCCGGGGGATCACTATCGGCGCCGCCGCGCAATATGTTGAGTCCACAAAACCAATTGCCGCAGGCGGGCCTGAAGAAGCCACCACGGTTGTGATCGAAAGTTCGATCAAATTTTAAAATTCTAAGCGCCTAAGCTTAGAGGGGATACTGAAACGGGATGGTGCTTTGCGCCGTCCCGTTTTTCTTTGCTGTGGCTTTTCTTGCCGCTGCGCACTTAATTCTTATTGAAGGTCTGTGGATTGATTTTTATGTATTGCGCTCGCCTGCGCGAGTATGATCAGCGCCAACATAGAATTGAGAAAAAGGGCCTCAATAAATGGCGGGCGAAACAACGCATACGGAAAACCATATCGATTACGTAGAATTTGCGGCTGAAGATTTGAACGCTGCTAAGGCATTTTACGCCAAGGCGTTTGGCTGGGAATTTCAGGACTGGGGCCCTGACTATGTGAGCTTTTCCGGCGCCGGGGTTGAGGGCGGCATACGCGGTGGTGAAAAGCCGGTTCAGGGCTCTACTCTCATTATTCTTTACACAGAAGATTTAGAAAAATCCGAAAAAAATGTCGTTTCGGCGGGCGGCGAAATTACCGAGCGCCACGAATTTCCTGGCGGTAAGCGGTTTCATTTTCGTGACCCTGTGGGAAACGTATTGGGCGTATGGATGCTGGTTTAGGATGGGTCAGAGCCGGCCTAAACAGAACGGAAAGCGCGCTGATTTTTTGGAGGGCGGTATGAAGAAGGTTTTGTCTTTATTGGCTTTGGCCGGCTTGCTAACTAACTGCGCCAGTAGTGTAAATTCAGATAACGTTACAGATGCGGCAACGCTGTGTGAGAATGATTCGCTAACGGATGTTTTGCAGGGCCCATCACAAGAAGTGAAGAAGCAAAAGATCAAAGTTGTTCCGGTCGAATACCAACTGTCAGCCTATAGGTATCTTGAAGGTCAACGGTTTAAGAAGCTCCTAAAGGAAGAAGTAAGTGATTTTGGAATAGGGCCTGAACCGGATAGCGGTGACCCCTATCTTGTCCAAGCTTGCTTTTACTCGATCAGAACTCTCCAGCCAACAGAGCCAGATTTATGGTACCGTGCTTTGAATGCGTCAGACTACTGGGGAGCGTATTTTCCGGATACAGAAACATTGGTTTTTGAAACTGATAGCCTCGCCGGAGCGAGCGCTAAGCCTGGCCCTGTTTTCTTTGTGGTGTGGTCAGAACAGCCTGTAACGGCGGTGCGGATTACTAGCGGAGGCGCTATTTAGTTTCAAACATACTCTGCCGACATCATAAAAACGCGCTGATCGCGGCAAGACCGATGACATTCTTGCCGCGTAAAGTGCTGGCATTTGTTTCGTCAACACCGCCAAGCGCTATGACCGGCAAGGGCGAAGCCGCGGCGAGCGCTTTAAACCTCTCGGCGCCAAGCGCGTCAGCGCCGGGGTGACTGCCTGTGGCGAACACCGGTGACAGGAATGCTAAATTTGCGCCAGCGTCTTTAGCGCGCATTAGGTCCTCTGCTTTGTGGCAGGCGGCGGTAATGATTGCCCCTTTGTTGTCCGGCTTGACGGCAGCCCAGGATGGATAGTGGACGCCATCGGCGCCAATTTCTTGCGCCAATCTTGCGTCCGCCCCGATCAGAAGCAAACTCCCGTTCTTTTCTGTAATTGACCGTAGCCGTCTTGCAAGGGCCGACTTGTCTGGCCTCTTATAGTCACGCAAGATCACCGCGCTCCCGCGCGGCATGGCGCGGGCGATAATTTCCGGATGTGGCGCGCGCGCCTGGTCTGTCATAAAGGCCAGACAAAAGGCCGCGCCCGAAGCGCCTGAGCTGTGTTTGAGGCTTCTTGCAGCGGCTGCTAGTTTTGCTGTGCGCATCCGCGCGCCTTTTGTGCTCATTGTTAAAGCGACCCAGCCCTTGAACGATAATCAAATTGATCCTGCCGCTAATCTCCGCGCCTTGAGGGAAGAACTCAAGGGGGCGCTGGCGGAAGCCGGCCGCAAGGCTGGCGCGGTGGAGATCACGGCTGTCACGAAAACCCATGATGCAGACCATATTCTCCCCGTGCTGGAGATGGGCCACCGTGTATTCGGGGAAAACCGTGTGCAGGAGGCGCAAGCGAAATGGCCCGCTTTGCGTGAAAAGTTCGATCACCTTGAGTTGCGGTTAATTGGCCCCTTACAGTCAAATAAAGCCAAAGAAGCGGTGGCTCTGTTTGACGTTATCGAGACGGTAGACCGGCCCAAGATTGCGCGCGTTCTTACTGAGGAGATGCAGGCGCAAGGCCGGTCGCTGGACCTTTTCGTTCAGGTAAACACCGGCGAGGAGCCGCAAAAAGCAGGTATTGCCCCTGCAGATACGGATGCTTTTATTGCTCAGTGTCGGGAGGAGTTTAATCTCGAGATCAAGGGGCTGATGTGTATCCCGCCGGCGGCTGAAGACCCGGCCCCGCATTTTGCGCTGCTGGCCAAGATCGCCGCGCGCAATAATATTTCGGCGTTAAGCATGGGGATGAGCGCTGATTACCTCAAAGCCGCTCAGCTCGGCGCCACCCATATACGTGTTGGTTCCGGCATATTTGGCGCACGGGGCGAGCGATCACACGCTGTTGGCTGAGCTGTAACATTTTTAAAGGATTGTTTTTGAAGGACTTCTCGTGTTTTTACTGGAAATGCGATAACACTAACCTAGCGTGGTTGTGACTTCCCTGTGATCGGCCGCTGGCGTTATGAGAGCCCTCCTTGAGAGAAATAAAAATAGAAAGACGAATAAATGGCGCGGGCAAAAAGAATTCTTCTGGTTGATGATGATGATCTCTTGCGAGAGACCCTCATGGATCAGTTTAGCCTTCATGATGAATATGCTGTCGAGCCGGTTGCATCGGCAAACGAGGCGATCGCGAAAGTGAAGGAAGAAGCGCATATCGATATGATGCTTCTGGATGTCGGCCTGCCGGATATGGATGGTCGGGAGGCCTGCCGCATCATGCGTAAGAATGGGTTCAAATCCCCGATCATTATGCTCACTGGCGCCGACTCCGATGCGGATACCATTTTGGGGCTGGAAGCGGGGGCCAATGACTATGTGGTCAAGCCGTTTAAGTTCGGCGTTCTGCTGGCGCGCGTGCGCGCGCATCTGCGCAGTCATGAACAAAGCGAAGATGCGGTCTTCAAGGTGGGGCCCTATGAATTCCGGCCCTCTGTGAAAATGATGGTGACAGCGGAAGATAAGAAAATTCGCCTGACGGAAAAAGAAACATCAATCCTGAAATTTCTTTACCGGGCTGGCGGCAAGCCGGTTTCACGTGATGTTTTATTGGATGAGGTCTGGGGGTATAATTCCGGCGTCACCACACACACACTCGAAACCCATGTATATCGCCTGCGTCAAAAGATTGAGCCGGATCCGTCCAGCGCTTCAATCCTATTGACCGAAAGCGGTGGTTATAGATTATCCTTATAAGGAGCTTTTGATGAGCGTTACAATTTATCACAATCCGCGGTGCTCGAAATCACGTCAAGCCCTTGCGTTGCTTGAGGAAAAGGGGGTTGAGCCGGAAATTGTCCTCTATCTGGAAAGCCCGCCCACTCCGGCGGCGCTCAAGGATATTGTGAAAAAGCTTAAGGTTGAAAGTCCTCGCGATATCATGCGTCGCAATGAAAGCGTCTATACGGAACAACAGCTTGATGGCGTGACAAACAGCGATGCACTAGTGGAAGCCATGGCGGCGAATCCGATACTGATCGAGCGCCCAATCGTTGTAAAAGGCGACAAGGCGGCGATTGGCCGACCACCTGAAAGCGTTCTTGAAATTTTGTAGGCTCGGCCCTGCGTCTTTACAGCTGCAATAGCGTTTCCAGTTTGCCGCGCTGGGCGAGCAAGGCGGTGCGACCCTCTTCAATAAACTCATCAGCGCGATCGAATGCTGTCGGCATGGCGTCGCGCATATCTGGCTGTAGCAACAAGTCCGGCGGGTCAATCCGCGCCCTCGCTCTTGCCAGATGCATTTGGAAAATATCAGCTGAGGCATAGGCGGTTTCAAAAAGATGCGGCGCCGCATCCGCGCGAGCTTTTGCGAAATCGAACTGGCGCTTGATCGAGATTTGCGTGTCTTCAATAAGCTTGGCGACGGCGCCCGTGAGGCCCGACTTTATTGGCGCCGCTTCAGTAACCACCGCAGGGACGCTTGGCGGTGGCGCATCAAAGCGCTGCAGGACGCGGGGTACGGCGTTTAAATCAACTGATACGACAATATCGGCGCCCATTTCGCGGGCGAGTGATACAGGCGCCGGGTTTGCGAGCGCCCCATCCACCAGCCAGCGATTACCATGTTGGACGGCGTGAAAAACAACAGGGATCGCGCTGGAGGCGCGCGCCGCATCAATTACAGATCCGGTGCGGATCGCTATCTCATCGCCTGTCGCCAGATCAGCGGCCACGGCGGCGAACTTGATCGGCAAGTCTTCAATGTTTTTGTCATATCCCCTGAAGGCCTTGAAGGCTGGCGCAGTGTCAATCAGTCCTCCCCGATCAACTTTCAGGGTAAAGCGCTCAAGGGCGGATAGCGGCTTTAACTCACGAGCCCAAGCTTCAAACTCATCAAGGGCGCCAATTAAATGCGCCCCTCCGACCAATGCGCCAACAGAGCATCCGGCGATGACGTCAGGTTTCAGCCCGATTTCATTCAAGGCGCGCAAAACGCCCACATGCGCCCATCCGCGCGCTGCGCCTGAGCCGAGAACCAGTCCGAGTTTCTTCGCCATGTTTGTCCTTGAGTGCTGTTGCTTGCCTATTGCATATAGAACCCGTTAGCGCCGCAACAATGAGAAAAAGTCTCCACAAGATGACAGTTAGAACAGGTTTCTAATATCTGGCCCGCTTGAGCTGCGACTTGCCCTTGCCCGAAGAGCTGACTGCGGCTCAAACTGGCAAGCGTACAGCGTGAGGCAGTCATGACGGTTTTCGATACTTTAATTCGTAACGCCCAGATTTTTGACGGAACCGGCAAAGCGTCTGAGACCGGCGATATTGCGATTAAGGATGGCAAGATCGCCGCCCGGGGGCGCGGGTTTCCGGCAGAAGCGAAAGAAGTCATCGATGGGGCGGGCCACTGGCTCTTTCCCGGCTTTCTCGACATTCACACCCACTATGATCTGGAGGTGGAGCTGTCGCCGGGTCTGCCGGAATCGGTGCGGCACGGGACAACCACCGTGGTGGTGTCAAACTGCTCGTTGGGTCTGGCCTTTGGCGCCCAGCGCGAAAACGGTCAGGACCCGATTGTCGATTGTTTTGCGCGGGTAGAAAATATCCCGAAGCCAGTCCTCTCCCGTGTGGCTGATAAGGTGACATGGGCTGATAGCGGTGACTATCTCACCCATCTCGATGGCCTTAACCTTGGGCCGAATATTGTCCCGATGATCCCTTATTCCATGCTTCGGATCGCGGCGATGGGCGTGACGCCTTCGGTTACGCGCGACCCGACACCGACGGAAATGTCGGAGATGGAAAGGTTGCTCGATAAGGGTATGCGCGAAGGTTATGCCGGATTTTCATCTGACGGCCTACCCTTTCACTATCTTTCTAATGACCCGAACCGGGAGCACCGTGTTCCCTCGCAATACGCATCATTTAACGAGTTAAAGCGCCTGACAAATATTGTGCGAGAATATGGAAGGGTTTGGCAGGCGACGCCGCCAACAGAAAGCCCGCTGAAAGTATTCAAGACTTTCTTGTTAACAAGTGGACGGCTTTACAAGAAGACATTGAAGATTACGGCGGTCGCAGCGCTGGATGTCCGCTCAGATCGGAACATTATCAGAAGCGCTCATTTGTTGACCAGGCTGTTGAACTCTTCCTTGCTCAAAGGACAGTTTGCGCTTCAAACCTTGGCGGCGCGGTTCAAGGTTTGGTCTGACGGTCCGTATACGCCCTTAGCCGAAGAAATCCCCGAGTTTCGGGCGCTGGCTATGCTTGATATTGAAGACTGTGAAGGACGCCAAAAACTCTATAGTGACCCGCAATTTGAAAGCCATTTCAAAGAGATGTGGCGAAAGGGCAAGTCAGGTTTCAGTCTTGCGCGAATTCAGCGGTTGCTCAGAATGGAGGATTTGGCGCTGCGCCGCGCCCCGGAAGAGATGGTGGTTGAAAACGCACCTGTTGGCGTCTGGAAAGGTGATAATTTCTCTGAGCTGACGGAACGAATTATCGGCTTTCAACAGTCAGGTGCTGGTGCGCGTGACGAGGAAGAGCGCGCAGCATTTGAAAAATTTCCGGCGATTGAAGATGATGCAGATTTTGTCTTCCATGCTTTTCGTTTGTTCGATCGAGACCTTTATTGGCATACGGTCAGCGCAAATGCTGACCCAAAAATGGTCAGTAAGCTGACGATGAACCCGATATTCTTGCCGGGCTTTGCGGACTCAGGCGCCCATCTCACCAATATGGCTTTTTATGACGTCAATTTGCGCGCGTTAAAAATTGCGCATGAGGCGCGGGGTGAGGACGGCGTTGCTTATATGGCAAAGCGCTTAACGCGAGACGCGGCGGATTTTTTTGGCGTGGATGCGGGCCGGATCGAAATTGGGGATGCGGCAGATCTGGTCCTGATTAATCCTGAGGCCCTTCTCGCTCACGACGCAGAGGCAAAAACCCAGCGCATCTATCGGGATGTCCTCCAGCATGACCAATTGGTAAACCGATCCGATGGTGTTGTTGGCGCCGTGTTTATTGCGGGCGAAAAGGTCTGGTCTGGTGACCGCTTCAGCGCTCACTTTGAGAGCCGAAAACTCGGAAAAGTGTTGCGAGCAAAGGATTACAAGATGGAACCGGGGATCTTGCGCGCTGCGGAATGAGGAAAGCTCTTCCGTATATGCGGATCAAAAAGCTGCATAATCCATTTATCCCCAAGGGCGAGCGTCGGCGGATCAGTTGTGGCGTCGGTTTGCGAAGCTGGCCATAATGATCGTTTCGAATCACTTTTGCAGGGCGTAATCACAGCGTGGCTGATAGAGAAATATCGACGTCGGAGACAAATGGACCGCCAAAAAAACTGGCGAGCAAACGACCAAGTATAACGGCGGAGATTGATAGCGAAGAGGCTAGCGCTCCTCGGCCGCTGACACCGTCGGAAATCGTCGCCATGATGGATGAGGCCGCGTCAAAAAAGACGCGGCAGGCTGGGCCTGCAACCGTGGAAGCTGAAACACCTAGCGGTTCATTGCTCAATACAGCAACTTTCTGGGTTTTATGGCTCTGTGTTTTCACTGGCGCAGGGGCGCTTGCTTATTTTATGCTATCGCCAATTGATGCTGCCGGATATGGGCTTGTTTTCGCCATTGCCGCTGCAAGCGTGGCGGCGCTTTTTGCTCTCTCGATGGCGGCGAACATGCACTCTCCAATGTTGATGGCTGGCGCCACCTTAAACAGAGGGGATGCGCATCAGGGTAATGGGCAACTCGCAGGCGCTGATATTCTTGGTGCGCTCGGTCTGGCGGAACGGGTTCTGGATGCGGACCAGGATGGGCGTCTCATCACGCGGCGCGACGGTGTCGTTACCTATGCAAATCGGTCCTATTTTGACCTTGCCAAAGAGGCGGGTGTCGCTGGTCCAGCCGGGCTCCCTCCACGCATAGATCGGCTGTTTGCGCAGCAGGGCGCTGAGGCGACCAAAGTGTTTCGTCTCTGCAGGGCTGCAAAAAGCGCTGAGGCGGCCGAAGAAAATATCTATCAAATCATGGGTCTGGAAGGCGGCGGCAGACGGCGGCGTTTTGAGGTAAGCGTAGGTCCTATTCGGGGATCAGAAGATCATGTGATTTGGCGCCTACGCGATCTGCCGGTGGATGAAGAAGAGCACGATGTTCTGGCTTCGGCCTATGCTGATTTTACCCGTGGCGTCTTTGCGTTGGAGCGCTCAGGACAGATCGCCTGGGCAAACGCTTCCTTGCGCAAAGAGCTCGGTGTTGGGCGCGGCGACATCCGTTCGATTGAAGATATTGTGCTTGGCGAAACCGGTGATCTTGTGCGCGCGCTATGGCAGATTGATCGCGCTGAGCAAACCGCAATGGTCCGGCGCGCAGATGCAGACCCTGTTGATGCTGCGTTTACCGCTTTCCGTCGTGGCGGCGTTGGCGAAGGGTTTGTCTGTGTTGAGCTGACGATTGATGAGCCAAAAGAGGAAACGGAAGAGCTTTCCCTTTCAGGGGACATTTCTGAATCGCCTTTCGGCATCGCGATTGTTGATGGCGAGATAAACCGCGACGGCCGTATCGTTCAGGCCAATAAGGCGTTTACGGAGATTTTTGGCGGCGCCAAGAAAAATGCGCCCCTCGTTAAGGCCATCAATCAGCAGGCGCTGGACGAGCTGGCGAGTGAAGTGAAGCGCAAGACCAAACCGGGCGCCGGGTTTTCTCCCGTTGAGGTGACGATCGGCAGCGGCGCGGAGGCGCGCAGTTTTGCAATTTACCCAAGGCCAGTTCGCCGTCGACGCGGCGGTTATGGTCAACGTAAAACCCTTCTTTATACGGTCGACATTACTGACCGTAAGCGTATGGAAGAAGACTACGCTCAAGATCAAAAGCTGCGCGGCATTGGTGAAATTGCAAGCAAGGTTGCCCACGACTTCAACAACTATTTGCAAGTTGTTTTGGGCCATTGCGAACGGCTGATGTTGAAGCACCCTGCGGGTGATCCTTCCTATACGGAGCTTGTGCAAATTCGTGAGAATGCGCAGCGTGCAGCGAACACAACCAAGCAACTTCTCGCCTTTTCCCGGAAGCAAACCTTAAAGCGTGAGGTTTTATCGGTCACAGAGTTGCTCCGGGATTTTTCCAGATTCTTAACCCGTGCGATCGGCGAAAAAGTGCGGTTGAAGCTGGTCAATGGTCGCGGACTACCGCCAGTGCGGGTTGATCGTTATCAACTTGAGACGGCGATCATGAACCTTGCGGTTAACGCGCGGGATGCAATGGCGCCAAAGGGCGGGTCCCTGACGATTTCAACACAGGCGCTTTCGGCTGATGATATTTCAGCTCTCAACATTCCAGGGCTCGCTGCAGAAGATCATGTGATGATTGAAGTCGCTGATACCGGGCCAGGCATAGCGTCTGATATTGCAGCAAAAATCTTTGACCCCTTCTTCACCACAAAAGAGTCGGGCAAAGGCACCGGGCTAGGTCTTTCTACTGTTTACGGCATCATTCGGCAGATGCACGGGTCCATCATCATGGAAAGCGATGAGGGCAAGGGCGCTGCGTTCCGTATCTATTTGCCAGCCCATCACGGTGAGATTGTAGAAGAGGCGCCCGTAAAAAGCGCTGCCTCCCCCCAGGACTTAACCGGCGCCGGGCGGATATTGATTGTCGAAGACGAAGATTCCGTACGCACCTTCGTCATGGCGACGCTGACGGATTGCGGGTACGAAATTACGACGGCGGAAGACGGCGAAGATGCGCTGGAAATTCTCGAAGAAGAGGGCGTCGATTTTGATCTGGTCGTCTCGGATGTGATGATGAACGTGCTGGATGGCCCGTCCTTTGTCAAAAAAGCGCGTGAAGAATTAGGGCTGAAGTCTAAAGTGATTTTTATGTCTGCTTACGCTGAGGCGGCTGTGCGCGAACAGCTCGATATTATTGAGGGCGCAGGCTATATTCAAAAACCGTTCACGCTGCAGGGGTTGGCGACACAGGTGAAAAACACGCTTTATCCGCCAGCGGATTAATGGCGAGACCAGGGTAAGGGTATGTGATGCGGCAGATTGTTTTTGACCTTGAAACGACGGGATTTAAATATTCTGAAGGCCACAGGATTGTTGAGATTGGCGCCATCGAAATGATCAATGGCGCCATTACCGGCCAGAATTTCCACACCTACGTTAATCCTGAGCGCGACATGCCGCCGGATGCGCAACGTGTCCACGGAATTTCTGCTGAATTTCTGAGGGACAAGCCGCTATTTGCTGATCCATCGGTTGCGTCTGCTTTTGCTGCTTTTGTCGAAGGGGCGCAGCTTGTTGCCCATAACGGGATTGGGTTCGATCTCCCCTTTCTACAAGCGGAGCTAAAAGGCGCAGGCCTGCCCCAGCTTAAAAACGAGATCATCGATACGCTACATATCGCTCGCCGGAAATTCCCTGGCGCGCCGGCAAGCCTTGATGCGCTCTGCAGTCGTTTTCGCATTGATACAAAAGAGCGTGAGCGCGACGGTCACGGCGCGCTATTGGACTCACGCCTTCTGGCTGAGGTTTATATTGAGCTGACTGGCGGCGCCCAGGCTGGCCTTGATTTGATGGGTCGTGACAATGACACGGGCTCATCTGGTGACGGACAGGCGCAACAAAAAAGGGTTGCACGTCAGCGCCCTGCAGCGCTGACATCAAAAATCACGGACGAAGAACGCGCTGCCCACCAAGCCTTTTTAGATGAGCTCGGTGACGCGTGTGTCTGGCGCCAGCCTGTAGGTTAAGCCTCGTTTTGTAGGTTAGGCTTCGCCTGCTGCGGGCGGCTGCTGCATATTTTGTTTATTGGCGATGTAGATGCCCATGAAATCGATCGGATCGAGCATCAGTGGCGGAAAGTTGCCGTTGCGCGTTGCGTCAGCCACGATCTGGCGCAGAAACGGGAACAGCAACCGCGGACATTCAACCAGCATCGCAATTTCCAGTTGATCCGGCGCCAGGTTCTTGATTTCAAAAACACCGCCATAAGACGCCTCAACCACAAAGATTGGCTCTTCCTGGTGGCTGGCTTTTGCAGAAACTGAAAACTCAACCTCATATTGGTCAGGGCCAAGGCCGCGCCCGTTCACGTCCACATTGACGTCAATTTCCGGTGTCGCAGGAATTTTAAACGCCTCTGGCGCTTTCGGGCTCTCAAAAGAAAGGTCCTTCAAATATTGCGCGAGGACGACCAGAGACGGTCCGCCTTGTGTGTTGTTGGCGCCATCTTGCGGATTTGTGTTTTCTGGGCTTTCAGACATGGTCTTTCCGTCTTTGTTGCGATTGAGAGCGGGTCAATACACGGGGGGCCGGACAACCGCAACCCATTGATTTTAACCTGTTACGGGCGATGGATGGTAATCGTTGGTCCGGAATGGGGTCCAGATCGGTCCATCCGCTTTTTAATTTCGCGCATTATGAGCCGACCCAGGAACCGCCGGAAGGGCGGTGTTAAAAGAGCAAAGCCGATAGCATCGGTCAAAAAGCCCGGCGTCATCAGAAATGGCGCAGCGACAACCAGCAAGGCGCCGTCGACAGCCGAGGAAATTGGCGGGCGCCCGGCGTCGAGATCTTTGCGGGCGGCATTTAGGGCGGCCATACCTTGCAGGCGAATAACCCATCCGCCGATGATGGCCGTCGCAATACAGGCCGTAATAACAGGGAGAACCCCAAAGGCGCTGCCGGCCGCCAAAAGGACATAGATTTCAGCAATCGGGCCGATTACAAAAAGGGCAATGAGGATGAAAAGCATTGTTTCTGGTGTTTTTCCTGATTTGGTTCCTATATAAGGATTGCTCGCGCAAATTTAAGGTTTTCGGCTTAAATCGTTTGATATGGATCCAGTACTCTTAATACTCGCCGGTGTAACGGCTTTTATCCTGTTTCGGTTGTTTTCCGTCATGGGCACACGCACCGGTCATGAGCAACGCCATGACCTCGAAGGGCTTCAGCGTCGCGCTGCGGATGCAGAAAAAAAAGCCGACACGGAACCCGAGGACTTTTCAACAGCTCTTGATGAGGCCCGCCCAACCCCAGTCTCAACCAATGCGCGCGTTTTGCGGGATGCAGACGCAAGCTTTGAAGAAGCTGATTATCTAAGGGGAGCCAAGGGGGCATATGAAATGATCGTTGAAGCTTTTGCTTCTGGCGATTTGCGGTCGGTGCGAGCGTTTTTGAGCGATTCAGTTTACGACGCCTTTAAGCGCGCGGTTCTGGCGCGGGAAGAGGCGGGCCATACCATGGATTTGAAGTTTGTCGGCATCGAGCACGCCTCTATTGTCGCGAGTGAGGTCGATGATGACTGGATGACCGCGACGACCGAGTTTACGTCCAATCAGGTTCGCGTATCGCGCGATAAAAAGGGTAATGTCGTTGATGGCGACCCGAACCGCATCGATCTTGTCAAAGATCGTTGGACCTTTTCGAGGAAGCGGTCGAGCCGGGATCCAAATTGGATTCTTGTCGCCACGGGCGGCGCTGCTTAAAACTCCCTAAGCTCTTAGGGAGTTTTCGCGTGAAAGCACTTAATCACCATAGCATTCGGGTTTTGTTTTTAGCGAGCATAGCTCTTGCCGTGCTGGCCGCTCTGCTGGTTTTCGGCGGTGTGATCCCGGCTTTTTTCAATAAGAAGTTTGATGCGCCGGCCTATGGGCCAGCACAGTTTGATTATCAGATTGTTCAGTACAGTGATCTTGAGGGCTGGCGAGAGGATGACCCTCAACTCGCTTTTGAAGCCTTTTTAAGGTCATGCGATCAAGTGATGGCGCGTCAGCCCAGCCAGGCAGCCAATGCAAAAGAATATTTAGGAGAAGAGTGGGGCAATATTTCTTTAAGCGGGAAAGTTGCTGACTGGCTTCTTCCTTGTGGTGAGGCCGGTAACCTCGAGCGCGAGGTCTACGCTGATGATGCGGCGTGGCAAAGCGCCATGCGTGCTTTCTTTGAGGCGTATTTTGCACCGGTTCAGATCCAAACGCGCCAGCGCCCCCTGCCCGGCGGGCCAAACGCTGAGGCGCCGGATAAGGTTGATGAGACGGGCCTTTTTACGGGCTACTTTGAGCCAGTTTACGCTGCTTCTTTGGCGCCGACACCAGACTTTTCTGCGCCTGTCTATCGTCGACCGAATGATCTGGTGGAGGTTGACCTTGGCGCCTTTCGCGAAGAACTGTCAGGGCGAAGAATTGCGGGTCGCATAGATGGCGGGCGCCTTGTTCCGTACCAGGATCATGGGCAGATCAACGCTGGTGCTATCGCCGGAGATGTTCAGCCCATTGCATGGATGGACCCGAATGATTTGTTCTTTTTACAGATACAAGGCTCGGGCCGGTTAGAATTAAACGGCGAGGAAAAAGAGCTGCGCATTGGTTATGCTGGGCAGAATGGCCATGCTTATACTGCGATTGGGAAGGTCATGGTCGATAGAGAGATCATGCCTTTGTCAGAGGTTTCCATGCAATCAATTCGCGCCTGGCTGGACGCCTCACCAGAAGCAGAGGCTCGCGAAATGCGGGAACAAAATGCTTCTTATGTTTTTTTCACTGAGCTTGAAGCGCCAGAGCCGGGGTTGGGGCCTTTGGGCGCCCAGGGCCTTCCTTTAACACCAGGGCGTAGCCTGGCTGTTGATCTGCGATATCATATGTTGGGCGCTCCGGTTTGGGTTGATCTGGAACCGGTGGATGCTTCCGGGCCTATCCGTCGATTGATGGTTGCTCAAGACACGGGCGGCGCCATTCGTGGCCCTGTGCGGGGCGATTTTTTCTGGGGATCGGGTGCTGAGGCCGGTGAGATTGCAGGTAAAATGAAGGCGCGCGGCAAAATGATCGTCCTGACGCCACGATCTGTCGCTGAGCGGTTGCCGTGAACCGCAAGCTAACGCCGGAAGAGCTTGCATTATGGCGACGAACCACCCGCCATGTCGATCCTTTAACTAAGTCTGGCGTCAGAGATTTTGAGCATTTCGATAATGCGTTAAAACCATCTCCAAACCACCCGGCGGTGAAACCTTTGCTTGGGAAGCGCCATCAAGTGGCGCTTAAAACCACTAAGAATACTTCGAACTCGCGAAAAGCACCTGACCGGTTTGTTGCGGGCGACCCACGCCTTGACCGTCATGCCCGTAAAGGCAGGCTTCCGATTGATGCAACATTCGACTTACATGGCCACAATCAGGTGACGGCCCGAGCCGCCCTTTATGGCTTTCTGCTCGAGGCGGCGGCGCGAGGAAATCGCTGTGTATTGGTCATTACCGGAAAAGGCGTGCGCGCTGATAGTTATCATGCAGGGTTTAATTCGGGACGCCTTGGCGCAGGTATATTGCGCCGTCGTTTTCGTGAGTGGCTGAATGAAGATGCGTTCCGCCAGCATGTTGTGCGCGCCGCGCCTGCCCACCCGCGCCATGGCGGCTCTGGCGCGTTTTACGTTTTTCTAAAAGCGCGTTGACGCTTAGCCGTTCAGGAAATACCGCCACATGAAGAAGATAATGATGGCGGCAGGCAGGCCATAGAAGAAGAGGACGCGCGAAAAGCGAATGAACATGGTTTCGGTGAAATCCGCTGCCCATGCGTTGATCGCCTCACTCCACCAGCGGCGGGCCTTATGTTTCGGCAGTTGCGCGTCTTCAGCATCAAAAGGCATCGCGGCTAGTATTGTGACGCCGCGATTTTTCCAGCGCTGAAATGATTTCTTCAGTGCGCCATTGACGACAGACCCGCGCAGGCGGTGCGTCAGTGCTTTAATAGGCCCGTAGCTGAAATCTTCCGGCATAAATTCAACGTCAAGAACAACGGAGGCTGGTGACTTTGCTTCGCTGTCTTCGTCCAGGCGAACAACAGTGTGCCGTACGCCGAAATTGCGAAGGAAGTTTTCAATGTCGCCAATTGAAGCCGCTGTTTGATCGCGGCGAAATAGAAACATAACCCGCACGCCGCGAGAGCCTGTGCTTTGAACCGAAAGCAACATGTAAGCAGCAAGAGCAATTGCTGCGCCCAACACCATCGAGCCGGTTGATGTTAAGGATGATAACCAGGTGAGTGTGGGCGGTAGCTCAAGGGTGGAAAATGACGCGGCGCTAACCCCGTAAACACCCATCACAATAAAGATTAGAGCGGCCAATGAGGCGACATAGCCAAACATGTTCATGAAACCTTGCCCGAAGGCGCCGGTTGGGTTTGCTACTGCCGCAAGGCGCTTTGCCCAATATCCGGTCTTGGCGTCTGTGGTGCGGTATTTATCTTCATAAAGAGAATGGTCGGGATTGTTTTCAACAACCATGAAGCGCGTTTTCAAAGGCGGCGCATCGTCGATGTTATGATCGATGATGATGTAATCAGATGAGCGCATGGCGACTTCGTAAGGCAGCGCCATTGCGTATAAATTCCCATTTTGTGCGTCTGCGCCGAGCGTCGAGAAGTGTCTTGTATCTCCGGTGATGGGGTCGAATACCGTATTGGTCTGGCGTGTTGTATTGACGGTAGAGCGCGCCAGCCGAGCGAGTTCACGGTGCGGTTCAACCGCCATGGGAATCTCTTTGGTCTCGATGCCGATTGAACGAAGCCCATCCAGTTTGGATTTACAGCGTCGCGCCGCTTCAGGACCAGCAAAAACAACATCAATGCGATCCCGGATTAGTTTTTGATCCGCCATATCAATGGGCAGACCAGCGCGCGGTGTCTCGCTGTTGAAGTCAGAACCAGGTTCATTGCCGCTGTCGGTTTCTGTCAGGCCCCATGATTTGCGCATCCGCCGTTGCAACGCAGAGAACCCAGTTCCCGGATGAGATGATTGTACGATGTCGAAGAGCTGTGATTCATGCACCGCAAGACAGAAATGATCAGATGCATCAACCTGCTGGATGCCGCGCATCCGATTTAGGCTAGCGACAGCGCGCAGCGATTCATAGTCATACCCAGCATACGGATTATAAAACGGAACAAGGGCAAAATCAGCCGTGCCTTGCTGCACAGCCATGAGCGCCTGCTCTTTTGTGCGCAACGGCTGCGTTACCGGGTTTTCATAATCGAATGCATTATTCTTGCTGGCTTCTTCGAATTCGCGCTCAACGCGCGCATTGTTCATGGCGCCAAAGCCGGCGTCGGGAACGGTTCGCTTGTCGCGCGCTGTGCCTATAAATTTCTTGGCGGCCTGGTAGCCAAAGCCCCATTCTTCGCCTGTGAACGCAATTTTAGCGGGTGGTTTCGGCTTTTCGCCAAAGCGCTTTTTCGAGCGCCCTTCATCCCCGCCTTTTTGATCCGAACTTGTCGAAAAACGCGGGTCTGCATCCTCATACAAGGACATCATAGACCGTCGTCTGAATTCATTCGCTGCGCCGTCAGCCATGAGCGGGCCCCACTATATCTCCCTCAGAGGGGATAGATTAACCTGCTATTAACTTTAACGAAAGCCCGCTTTTGCCCTGCTTTGCGGCATTTACCGGAGTGTGCGCCATGCGCCACGCTTTCCGCGGGGGCAAAACACAAGGAAAACCGCCAATTAACTGGGCTTTAGGGAGAGTTCAGGTGTTTTTTACATCCACGACAGGCTGATCCCCAAGTCATTTCGATGGCGAAAAAACCCTTGTTTATTAAAGGATATACTTGGAAAGGTCTGCATTCCGCGCAATTTCACCCAGCCGCTCTTCAACATAAGCCGCATTGATCTCTATGGTTTCCCCGGACCGATCCGCACCTGTGAACGAAATATCGTCGAGCACAGTTTCCATAATGGTGGCCAGCCTGCGGGCCCCAATATTTTCTACCCCGGCGTTTACCGAGGCCGCAGCATCCGCAAGGGCGTCAGCGGCGTCATCGGTGAAATTGAGAGTGACGCCCTCGGTTTCCAGGAGCGCACAATATTGCTTCAGGAGGCTGGCTTCCGGTTCAACCAAAATCCGACGCAAATCATCGCGGGTCAAAGCGTCCAGCTCAACGCGGATTGGCAAACGGCCCTGAAGTTCGGGCAGAAGGTCGGACGGCTTTGAGAGGTGGAAGGCGCCTGATGCAATGAAGAGGATGTGGTCGGTTTTAACCGGGCCATATTTTGTCGTTACCGTCGCCCCCTCGATAAGGGGGAGCAAGTCACGTTGAACCCCTTCGCGCGAGACATCGGCGCTGGCGCGTTCTGCGCCGCGCGCGATTTTGTCGATCTCGTCGAGAAAAACGATGCCGTCATTTTGCGCAAGCTCCACCGCTTCGCGCGCCACGGTTTCATCATCAAGAAGGTTATCGGATTCTTCAGCGAGGATCGGGTCGTAGGCGTCTTTGACTTTAATCCGTTTTGTCGTACGCGGCCCCTGAAAGGCTTTTCCGAGCATGTCTGAAATATTGATCATGCTCATTTGCGATCCCGGCATGCCGGGAATTTCAAAACTTGGCGCGCCCGCAGACGACTCGCGCAAGTCGACTTCAATTTCCCGGTCGTCTAACTCACCATCACGCAGCTTTTGACGAAAGCGTTCGCGGGTTGTGTCGCTGCCGCTTTCGCCAACGAGCACGTCGATGACGCGATTTTCCGCCGCTTCGTGAGCTGCCGCCCTTACCTCGTCGCGTTTTTTTTCTTTGACGAGACCGACAGAGATTTCGACCAAATCCCTGACAATGGAGTCAACGTCGCGCCCGACATATCCCACTTCAGTGAATTTCGTTGCTTCGACTTTCAGGAATGGCGCGCCGGCGAGCCTTGCCAGACGGCGGGAAATTTCGGTTTTACCAACGCCAGTGGGGCCGATCATCAAAATATTTTTTGGAGTGATCTCTTCATTTAGCGGCGCCTCAACCCGGCGGCGGCGCCATCGATTGCGCAAGGCGATCGCGACGGCGCGCTTGGCTGCTTTTTGACCGACAATATAACGGTCAAGTTCAGAAACAATTTCGCGTGGGCTGAAGTCTGTCATGAAATTTTACGCCTAAAAATGTAGTGTCGAAATAAGGGAGTTATATGAAATCGCAATAGCGTTGTCGGGCGCTTACGCGCTTAATGTTTCTATGGTCAGGCTGTCATTTGTATAAACGCAGATGGACGCCGCAATCGCCATTGATTTTCGCACGATGCTTTCAGCATCAAGATCCGTTTCTTCCATCAGCGCACGCGCGGCCGACCGTGCGTAGTCTCCACCTGAGCCAATCCCCGTGACGCCGAATTGAGGTTCCAGAAC
>BQJH01000022.1 GCA_021604605.1 Hyphococcus sp. | reverse complement strand
TTCCAATCCGCTGGTATTCGCTGGCCTATATTGGCGGACTTGCCGCTGGCTGGTGGTATTTGACCCGGCTGCTCAAAAATACCGGTCTCTGGCGTAAGGAAGGGCCGCCGATAACAAGAGTTTTGTTGGACGACGTTATCTTCTGGGTCGCGATCGGCGTCATGGCCGGCGGACGCCTTGGTTACGTTCTGTTTTATGAACCTTCAATTTTGGTCCAACCGTGGCAACCGATTCTGGGCTTTCTCCCCTTCCCACCCGCTTTAATGCTGTGGCAGGGCGGCATGTCGTTTCATGGTGGATTAATTGGTGTGACGCTTGCCGGATTTTTCTTTGCCCGCAAACATAAATTGAACGCCCTGTCACTTGGCGATCTCTTTGCCGCCGCCGCGCCCATCGGCTTGTTCTTTGGGCGCATCGCCAATTTCATCAACGCTGAACTTTATGGCCGACCATGGGACGGGCCATGGGCGATGGTGTTCCCAACCGATCCACTAGGGCTAGCCCGCCACCCAAGCCAACTTTATGAAGCAGCGCTCGAAGGCGTGGTGCTTTTTGCCATTATTCGCATCGCGACCCACAGCTTCAATTTGTTGAAACGCCCGGGCGCAACCATCGGCTTATTCCTTGCTGGCTACGCGGCCTCACGGATCTTTGTTGAAAACTTCCGCGAACCGGACAGTCACATGCCAGATTTTCCTCTCGGTCTCACCATGGGCATGATGCTTTCCGTCCCTATGCTCGCTTTCGGCTTATGGTTGATATGGCGCACCCGGACGAAACCAGCGCCAGCCCCTTCAACGTGAGGGCGGCATCATGACGACGGATGCTGTGGAAGCGGAAACAACTCCACTGGAAGAACGCCTGATCAGTCTGATCAAACTTCAAGGGCCCATCACCATCGCCGACTATATGGCGGATGCGCTCACGCATCCTCATGACGGCTATTATAATACGCAGCAGCCAATTGGCGTTAAGGGCGACTTCACCACGGCGCCGGAAATTAGCCAGGTGTTCGGCGAGCTTATTGGTCTCTGGTTGGTTGAAGCATGGCGCGGCATGGGTTCGCCCACAGAGTTCAACCTGATTGAACTCGGTCCCGGGCGCGGCGTCCTCATGGAAGATATTTTACGTGCGGCGCGGCTGCGTCCGAAATTTATGGAAGCTGCGCATTTATGCTTTCTCGAAACCTCCGGCCGGTTGCGCGTAGAACAACAAAAACGCCTCCGCGCCAGTGATATGAAACCGATGTGGGCCGATGAGTTTGCCGATATTCCACCGGCGCCATCCCTGATCGTGGCCAACGAATTTTTTGACTGTCTACCGATCCATCAGTTTCAAAGAGTAAAAGATGGATGGCGCGAACGTCTGGTTGGACTCAACGCAAACCAGACCAAACTGGATTTTGTTCTAGACGAAACACCGCCGCCTGAAACCTATGGATTACCGGGCGCAGACCCAAGCGACCCCCAAAGCAAGGAAGGCGATATTTTTGAGCTTTCCTTCGCGGCGCGAGATATGACGAACGAAATCGGCGCCATACTGAATGAACATGGCGGCCATGCGCTGATCATCGATTACGGACATCGCCAATCGGGCATGGGCGATACATTTCAAGCCTTGCGCAACCATCAATACTGGCCACCCCTCGCCTCGCCCGGCCGCGCTGACATTACGGCTCATGTTGATTTTGATGCGATAGCCAGAACCGCCATTGACCTTGGCGCCGCCGCACACGGACCAACAACCCAAGGCCAGTTTCTTGAACGCCTTGGGTTAAACCTACGCGTTGAAATGTTGTGCAAGGGCAAAGGCGCCGTGCAGGCCGATGAAATTCGCGCCGGCGCCTATCGCATCGCTGCCCCGGACAAGATGGGTGAAATTTTTAAAGTCTTATGTTTGTCGGCGCCGTCACTGCCCGCGCCCGCCGGGTTTGAAGACATATGAGCGCGCTGCCTCGCCTGACGGCGCCCCAGTTAGAAACGCCCTGTATTACACATGGGTTCTTCAGCCGCGCTGGCGGCGTTTCCAAAGGCATTTACAAATCCCTCAACACCGGGCCGGGCTCAAATGATGACCCGGACCATATCCGGGAAAATCGACGCCGCTGCGCCGAAGCGTTGGGCGTTGGGAATGAACACCTCCTCACCGCCTATCAGATACATTCTGCCGATGTGGTCCATGTTGAAACGCTATGGCCCAAAAAGGAAAACACACCCTCACCGCCCAAATCAGACGCATTGGTAACAGCTACGCCTGGAATCGCGCTTGGTATTTTAACGGCAGACTGCATGCCTTGGTTGTTTGTCGACCCGACAAATAAAATTATCGGTGCGGCCCATGCCGGATGGCGCGGCGCCCTTGGCGGCATTCTTGAAAATACCGTCTCCGCCATGGTGCGCCTTGGCGCAAAGCCGGAAAACATCTGTGCTGCTTTAGGGCCAAGCCTGCGACAGGAAAATTTTGAAGTCGGCCAGGATCTGGTTGACGCTTTCACGACGAAATACGCAAGCGCTCAGCATTTTTTTGCGCCGGGGAAATCTGCAGATAAACGCCAGTTTGATCTCGCCGGCTTTGGCGCGAGGCGGTTGCGCGAATCAGGCGTCACAAAAATCGATGATGTCGGGCAATGCACCCTTGGCCGAGCTTCGGAATATTTCAGCTACCGCGCCAGCCGCCAACAAGGAGAACCTGATTATGGGCGAAATCTCTCAGCGATTGCCCTTGTCTGAAAACCCGTGATCTAAAAACATCGCGTTTTAGGCGTTGCCGGGGTTGCGCGCCTGTCAAGAAACCGTCATGTAGTTTCCCGCGTCTTTCAGCGAGCGCCAAGGGGTATGGGCAATGAAACTGATCGCCGGTAATTCCAACCGTCGCCTGAGTCAGGCTATCGCAAAACGACTTTCAACGTCGCTTGCTGAAGCGGAAATCAAAACTTTCAAAGACGGCGAAGTCTTCGTTGAAATCCAGGAAAATGTGCGCGGCGAGGATGTGTTTGTTCTCCAGTCGACATCCAATCCTGCCAACGACAACCTGATGGAACTGTTGATTACCATCGATGCGTTGACCCGCGCATCCGCCAGCCGTGTCACCGCCGTGATCCCTTATTTTGGTTATGCAAGGCAAGATCGCAAAGCGGGACCGCGCACACCAATTTCCGCAAAGCTGGTTGCAAATCTGATCACCACCGCTGGCGCCGACCGTGTTCTCACCGTCGATCTTCATGCAGGGCAAATTCAAGGGTTCTTCGATATCCCGACCGATAACCTTTATGCGGTCAAAGAATTTGAAAGACGTATCCGCGAAATACATGGTTCTGATCTAGATGACGTGACCGTTGTCTCCCCGGATGTTGGCGGCGTGGTGCGCGCGCGCGCTTTATCAAAACGGCTAAACCAACGCCCGCTCGCGATTGTCGACAAGCGCCGTGAGCGACCAGGCGAGTCAGAAGTCATGAACATCATTGGCGAAGTTGATGGGCGGCACTGTCTGATCTTTGACGATATTGTTGATTCAGGCGGCACCCTTTGCAACGCCGCCCAGGCGCTAATGGACAAGGGCGCAAAAAGCGTTTCCGCCTGTGTCACGCATGGTGTTTTATCAGACAACGCTGCAGCCAGAGTGATGAAAGCTGATGCGCTGACCCGGCTTATTGTCACCGACTCTATCGAAGCGCCGGATGATGTTGCAGACTGCCCGAAGATTGAAGAAGTCTCGATTGCAACTTTGCTCGCCGAAGCGATCCGCCGTATCGCCAACGAAGAATCTGTCTCCAGCCTCTTCGACTAGAAAGAGCGATTATGGCCAGAGCGACATGGAACGGGGCTGTCATCGCCGAAAGCGACACATTCGAAGTGGTTGAGGGGAATGTCTACTTCCCGCCTGCAAGTATCAATCGCAGTTTTCTAAAAATATCTGATCATTCATCCCACTGTCCGTGGAAAGGTGATGCAAGCTATTACTCAATAGTTGTTGATGGCGAAGAAAACCAAGACGCCGCATGGTATTATCCAACACCGTTCGAAAAAGCGGCAAATATCAAAGATCATATTGCGTTCTGGAAAGGCGTCACAGTCGAGCGTTAATGTGGGTCCTTACCGCCCGGCTCCCAAAGCTGGATCGGGTTGCCTTCTGGGTCGAACAGCTTAGCGAACCGCCCGTTCGGATAAACATCTTCGTCAACCTCGACATCAATGCCATTCTTGCGCAATTGTGCGGTCATCGCATCAAGATTGCGCACGCGAAAATTAATCATCCATTGTTTGGATTTTTTCGCATCAAAATATTCCGTGTCTTTATTGAACGGAGCAAAGACAGTTGTTCCCGGTTCAGTCTTCTAACATGGTTGGTCATAATCTTGGGGCGTCTGCACGACGCCAAGATTATCTTCATACCATTTTGCAAGCGCGCCCGTATCATCAGCCCGGAAGAAAAACCCGCCAATGCCCGTTACTTTTTCCATGATGTGTCCTTTTGCCAAATGACAGTTTTTGAATACTAATCCTAGATTAGCAGAGCCGCTAGATCAGGTGAAACATGCAGTTCACAGTATTTTATGATGGCGAATGTCCTTTGTGCCGCAGAGAAATGAGTTTTTACCGCAAACGTCGTGGCGCCGACGATATTCATTGGGTTGATGTTGCTCATCACAATGCCGAACTTGATGACACGAAACTGTCTCGGTGTGATGTCTTAGCTCGCTTCCACATCATGAACGAAAACGGCGAGACCTATAATGGCGCGCGCGCCTTTGCCGAACTCTGGAAACGGCTTCGCGCTTTTTCATGGGCTGGAAAGCTCATAACGCTTTGGCCGTTAAGCTGGGTCTTCGAGCGTCTTTACAATTTCTTTTTGCATTTCCGGCCAACCGTACAACGCTATGCACATAAACACCTTGATTAGCGTGCCTCAGATCACACCGCTATCATCAAATAACGGGTCATCAACAATATCCAAGCCGAGCTTTTCGATGCCAGCGCCAGCTTTATCCGGATCAAAAACTTCCGCCACATGAAACAGCGCATCACCACGGTTCACAACAGGTAAATTTAACCGGCCAACCACGACCCCGTCTCGCTTGGCGAGAACACGCTGTTCGTTCTCACCAAATGGATCGGAGACAATGGCCAATTTTTCACCTTCGCGCACTTTATCGCCATTTCTCTTGAAACAACGAACAATGCCGCCAGCAGGCGCTCTCAACCAATGGCTAGACTGCGAAAATACTGGCTTCGGTTCCGGTTTTTCACGTTTCAAAGGACCCAGCATATTGAGGTGGCGCATCACCTGAAACACGCCTTTAACGCCAATGCGAACTGCCCTTTCGTCAAAACGCAATGCCTCTCCGGCTTCATAAAGCAACATATCACAATCTTCTTCACGTGCTGTCGCACGCAGTGATCCATCTCGCAAATTCGCATTCAATACAATTGGCGCGCCAAAGGCAGAGGCGAGCGCTTTAACTTTTTTATTGGCAATCTGTGCGCGAATTTGTGGTAAGTTAGAACGATGAACCGCGCCGCTATGAAGATCGATACCACAATCTGCGCGCGCGACGATCTCAGTCATAAATTTATGAGCCAATTGCGCAGCGAGCGACCCCGTCGCGCTGCCAGGAAAACAACGGTTTAAATCACGCCGATCAGGCAGGTAGCGTGAATTTGCAATGAATCCATAAGCATTGACGATTGGGATGAGCAACACAGTACCAGCAAGTTTTTTTAACTGTCTTGACTGCGCTAAACGGCGAATAATCTCAACACCGATGATCTCATCGCCATGAACGGCGCCGCTAACAAATAATACAGGCCCCGGCTCGCGGCCATGGATAACCTCTACCCCCAATGTCATACCCGTATGATTGGCGAGAAGACTGATCGGGATATCAGTTTTCAACCGTTCACCAGGGGCTACACTCGCCCCGGCAATCTCAAACGGCGCGCGTTGCGTCTTATCCTTGGCCACGGGTTTTTGTCTTTCCGGGTTTGGCATTTTTGACAATGAAGTCGATCACTTGTCCAGCGACATCAAGGCCGGTTGCATTCTCAACGCCTTCAAGGCCCGGCGATGAATTGACCTCTATTACCACTGGTCCGTGATTAGCGCGAAGCAAATCAACACCGCAAAAATTTAACCCCATGGCTTTGGCGGCGCTGACAGCGGTCGACCGTTCCTGAGGCGTGATTTTTACTTTCGTCGCCGTGCCGCCGCGATGGAGGTTTGATCGAAAATCGCCTTCTTTGCCTTTACGTTTCATCGAGGCGATCACTTTGTCTCCAATTACGATGCAGCGAATATCTTCACCGCCGGCCTCTTTAATAAACTCCTGCACAAGAATATTCGTATTCACGCCGCCAAAAGCTTGAATAATGGATTCTGCAGCTTTTTGAGTTTCCCCAAGGACAACACCAATCCCTTGTGTGCCCTCCAGTAATTTAATGATCACTGGCGCGCCGCCGATCATCTCAAGAATTTCATCCGCACGGCTGGTTTGATGAGCAAAAATCGTCACCGGCAGGCCAATACCTTTACGCGCCAACAACTGCATGGAGCGCAGCTTATCGCGCGATCGCGTAATGGCGACAGACTCATTAACCGGATAAACACCCATCACTTCGAATTGACGCAAGACCGCAGTTCCGTAGAAGGTCACGGAAGCGCCAATCCGGGGAATCACAGCATCATAGATCGGCAAAGTCTCGCCGCGATAACGCACAGAAGGTCTATGGGATGTTATATTAATATAGCAACGCAAGTGATCGATCACGTCGATCTCATGACCACGCGCTTCCGCCGCCTCGACCAGTCGCTTATGAGAATAAAGATTTGCATTCCGGCAAAGTAAAGCGATTTTCATTAGAACTCCGTTGAAGCACTAAGCTCCGGTTAAATATGATGCGCCTGGATCGATGATAAACTTCCGCCGCAATGCATCACGGCCGATCAGCAAACGAAACCCCATCGCGTCGCGATCTGTCAGTGTCAGATCAACCTTCCAGAACCGACCCCCAAGACGTAGTCTGGTCTCAATGACAAACCGCTCTTCTTCTTGTCCGTTAGAACTTCTGATTATTTTAGTACCTGCGATTGGCGCCCGGCAAAATATTTCAGGGGTTTTTCGGCGCTGAACAGGGTGGAGAAAGAACTCAACAAACGCTTCGCCGCCTATGTCCCGCTCCTTAATCCTGAAAGCATGAACAGCAGATGACTTCGCGCCTGTATCAATCTTAGCATTGATCCGATCAATTCCCAAATCAGGGAAGCTCGCCCACTCTCTCCAGCCTATGAGCGTGCGGGCGCGCTTTGATGTTGCTTTTTTCTTTTTTACAGGCGCTACAGTTTCCATATTTAAAACGCTCCTGTCTCTCGCCATTTGTTGATATCGCGATCATCAACACCCAACTCGGAAAGGATTTCTTCTGTATGCTGACCCGATACGGGCGCCGCTCTTGGATCTGGTGGCGCCTGCCCATTAAAACGAGGGGCCGGCGCCGCCTGCAAAACACCGCCTATATCGCGCAGAATATTTCGTGATTTGATATGCGCCTCTTCCGCTGCTTCACTAGGTGATAAGACAGGTGCAAAACAAACATCCGTCCCATGGAGTTCTTCAACCCATTCAGAACGCGGCTTTGTTTTAAACAAACCCGCAAGGCGCACTTTGAGATCCGGCCACGCAGACTGATCAAACTGACTTGAGAAGGCTGGGTCGTCTTGCAACTCCAACCTTGTCAAAAGCTCCTGGTAGAATTTTGGCTCCAACGGGCCAACTGAAATCCATTTGCCATCCGCACACTCATAGGCCCCATAAAAATGCGCGCCGTCGAGCATACTGGCGCCGCGCTCATCGGGCATGCCGCCAGCCGCACGCAGAGAATAAAGCAGGTTCATCATATGCGCCGATCCATCAACAATCGCCGCATCAACAATTGTTCCCTCACCCGTTTCTCGCGCTTTCAAAACGCCCGCAAGAATGCCAATCGCTAGATACAACGCCCCGCCGCCAACATCACCGACAAGGGTCGGCGGGGGAACCGGCGCATCACCAGTTGCGCCTGAATACCATGCGGCGCCCGACAAAGAGATGTAGTTTAAATCGTGCCCTGCAGCGTTGGCCAGGGGCCCGGATTGCCCCCACCCCGTTAGGCGCCCATAGACTAATTTCTTATTTCGCGCATGGGCCTCATCCGGCCCTAAACCCAGACGCTCCATCACACCAGGGCGCATGCCTTCGATCAAAGCGTCTGCACTGGCGATGATATCAAGAGCAATCTGGCGGCCAGAATCATTTTTCAAATCAAGAATAATGGATCGCTTGCCGCGCTTGAACACAGCACCGGGGCCTGTCGCCATGCCGCCTTTGCGTTCAATCAAGATGACATCGGCGCCAAGGTCGGCCAGGTGCATGCCGCAAAATGGGCCGGGGCCCAAACCTTCAAACTCAACGACACGTATGCCGGATAAAACGCCCATGAGGTTCCTGTCGCAGATCATATTTCAGTAATTCTAAGCTTGATATGATTTTGCGCATTTCGCCACACGAAAATCACAAGGAGCAATATTCATCAGATGAAGGAAATCTCGAGTGCTTGCTTACTGCGCCGCATGAACGACACAAGTATCGCCATCTTCAAGGAGCCCGCCGCTAAACACAAACCCTTCAACGCCCGGTACATAAAGCATATTCGTCAACCGGCCGCTAAGTACGGCGTATTCGTTGGCTTCACTGCCGCGCATGCAAACATGCGAGAGCGCCATCACTTCCCCAAGATTGGATAAAGCTTTTTCTCCAACGGCGCGAAATACCGGCATGTCATCAGGATGCACAACATCTTTAGTCGTGAGGCCGATCATCAAATCCGGCGGGGCGCCAAATACTTTCTCTACCGATGGGCTGGCGTAAACAACCCTGCCCTCAGGCGAGAAAATAAGAGTCACGTCCTGAGAGGACTCCACCAGAGAGCGGTACCGCAATTCCGCGTGGTGGGCTTCATCGACTTGTCTTTGTAATGCAGAAAACAGGTTCGTGTTTTTTGTATGCAACAATATTGATCGATCGACCATCCGCTGCATCGTCAGGGCCAGATAGGCGGTCGCTACACCGTACAAAAGAACAACACCCGCAATGGCGAGGCCATCGGTTCCGGCGGTCAGCGCATATACCACCGCAAGCGGCGTCAACGCCGGAATATTAAATGCAATGACAGCACGCCACGAAGCCCCCGCAGAAACGACAGAAGCCGCTGCCATACCCGCAATGACAAAAGGCAAGAATGCGTGCCCGATTAATCCGTGAACAACGAAAATTGGCGCAAGCGAGCCCCAAAGTGCGCCGTTTAACGCCATGAAGAAAACATGCACATTCGCAAAGCGCGACATGTTCCGTCCCGACGTGCCGCCGAGCCGAAACCGAAGCCATATGGCGGCGCGAATGGCTGAAAGTATCAGCACAGCGCCAGCCCATGTAAAAAGAACGGACCGTTCAATATCCGACCATGCAATCGCCGTTGTGACGCATGCATTAATCGCGCTAATCCCAATCGCCACAGGAGCGCCGCGAAACAGGAGCGCGGCGCGTTCAACTTTTAGTTTTATGGCTTCTACCCGGGTCAGCCCTTGCAGGCGGGCCTTCCGGCTTGGGACTTTTGAAATTGCCGTCTGCAATTCAGCAATCATTGCCGTTCCTTGGATAGCGTACAAGCCATTGCTTGCATCGGGCATGAAACCACATCCGCCCCTCGGCTGAAACAAAAAGCTTTGGTTTATTCTGCTTTTTGAATTTTGATGGATATCTAATTTTTCCCTTTAATATCATATGACTATATACTTTCACCCTTCCTGACAGCGATCCAGCGCTTCCCGTCATAAGCGGGTCTTACCGCTAACTGCTCCTATTAGGAGAAAGGAACCAGGTACAGAAAAGGATTTGGTTGCAACGCAACATCACGATAGAAGGGCTCGAAGCTTGGCCGGAGAACGCAACCCATGTCTCAATTCACCCAATCTAAAGCCCTAAAAAGGGTTAAACCCTCGCCAACCATGGCTGTTTCGCAAAAAGCGCGGGACCTGGCGGCGGAGGGAAAAGACATTATTTCTCTTGGCGCCGGAGAGCCGGATTTTGACACGCCGGATTATGTTAAAGAGGCGGCCATCAAGGCTATCAGAGACGGAAAGACAAAATACACAGCAGTCGACGGGATCGCGCCCCTAAAGCAAGCCATCGCCGCCAAGTTCAAGCGCGATAACAATCTCGACTATGACGTGGCGCAAATCTCCGTCGGGCCTGGCGGTAAAGCGGTGCTTTATAACGCCCTCGTCGCCACATTAAACGCAGGCGATGAAGTCATCATCCCGGCGCCCTATTGGGTCTCCTACCCGGACATGGTGCTGCTGGCGGGCGGCGAGCCGGTTATCGTCGAGGCGCCGGTCGAAAACGGATTTAAACTCACCGCCGAAGCGCTTGAAAAAACCATCACGCCTCGAACAAAATGGATCATCTTTAACTCGCCTTCAAATCCGACCGGCGCGGCTTATAGCCACGATGAAATTAAATCGCTGACCGATGTCTTGTTACATCACCCTCAAGTGATGATCATGGCGGACGATATGTATGAGCATATTGTCTATGATGATTTTCAATTTGCAACGCCAGTTCAAGTCGAGCCAAAACTTTATGACCGCACACTGACCGTCAATGGCGCCTCAAAAGCTTACGCCATGACCGGTTGGCGCATTGGTTTTGCGGGTGGGCCTAAAACCCTCATTAAGGCCATGGCGAAAGTCATGTCGCAATCGACTTCCAATCCCTGCTCGATCAGTCAGTGGGCTGTTACGGCAGCTTTAAACGGTGATCACCAGTTTTTGGTTGAGAGAAACGCCGCCTTTAAAGAACGACGCGACATGGTCGTCGCAATGTTAAACGACGCCGAGGGCATCACCTGCGCGACGCCGCAGGGCGCATTCTATGTTTACCCATCCTGCGCTGGCGCCATTGGTAAGAAAACACCCGGCGGCGCTACGATCAACAATGATGAAGATTTTGCCCGCGAACTTCTGGAAGCGGAAGGTGTCGCCGTTGTGTTTGGCGCCGCTTTTGGTCTCTCGCCGTTTTTCCGGATTTCTTATGCGGCCGCCTATGACCAGCTACAGGACGCTTGTTCACGTATCCAGCGCTTTTGCAAAGCCCTCAAATAGATAATCGGCAAAGTCGATACCATAATTCAGTATTATCTATTTGATTGATGAATGCCTCATCCCTATCTTAGGGATAGATATTCAGAAGCGCCCCATAATGCGCTGGCAAATAAGGAGAAATAAGAAATGACCACGGTCAATATCGGTCTCAATGAAGCTGCTCGCACATCAGTTGCTCAAGCGCTCAATAATACGCTCGCTGACACATATGGGCTCTATATGAAGACCCACGCTTATCATTGGAATGTGACGGGCCCCCAGTTCCACACATTGCATGTGATGTTTGAAGAACAATATCGCGAAATGTGGGCGGCGCTCGATGAGATTGCGGAACGGGTTCGCGCGCTGGGTGTTTTTGCCCCCTCAAGCGGCAAGGCGCTGTCAGATTTGATGGTAATCGACAACGCCGATGCGGAACCGCCAGCAGGACCTGCAATGATTGAGCGTTTACTCGACGGCCATGAAACTTTGATCCGCCGTGCGCGCGAGGCCCTCTCTGTCGCGGAAGAAGCTGGCGACGCCGCCAGCGCTGACCTTTTGACTGTACGCATTCAAACACACGAAAAAACAGCCTGGATGTTGCGCTCAATGACGCAGTAATGTTTGCAAAAATGTTCAGTAAAAATGGCCTGCCTTTGCAGGCCATTTTTATGTCCAAATGAATCATTGAGTTTTTGGCAGTGTAAAGAGTTTTGTATTCTGCTTCACCTGTTCGACTAAAAATTTCGCCGTGACTTTTATCCGTTCCAATTCGCGCATATCATTATGAGTGACCAGCCAGAAACTTCTGTTCAAGCGAATCTCATCTGCAAGCACAGGTGCAAGCTCGCTACGACTATGGGCAATAAATGATGGCAGGATACACAACCCCGCGCCGGCCAACACCGCCGCAACTTGCGTCACGAGATTGTTGCTTTCTATCGTCGTATCAATTCCGGGATGAACATCCTGAATGTAATCAAGCTCCGGCGTATAGAGAAGGTCGCTGATATAACCGACAAAGCGGTGATGAACGAGATCAGCCGCAGATGAGATTTCGACGTTGTTCGCCAGATATTCCCTGGAGGCGAACAGTCCCAACTCAAAGTCAATCAGCTTGCGCACGACGAGCCGACCCTCGGTCGGGCGACTGATCGTGACGACAATATCCGCCTCGCGCTTGGAAAGGCTGTAAAGGCCGGGTCCGGAGACAAGCTCCACATTAAAACCCGGATGATCGTCAATCAGACCGCCAAGGCGCGGCGCCAGAAAATAACTGCCAAAGCCTTCCGGCGCGCCAATCCGCACGGTGCCAGTCAGAGCGCTATCAAGCCCTCCAACCCGGTCCATCGCTTGTTGGGCGAGCTTTTCCATCCCTTCTGCAGTTTCCTGAAACCGCTCACCCTGTTCAGTCAGCGCATAGCCGCGCGGGCTCCTGACAAAAAGCGTCGTATCCAGATCCCGCTCTAAGTCATTGATTCTTCTTGAGACTGTTGCGTGATCGGTTTGCATACGCGCCGCAGCCGCTGTCAGCCTTCCGGTGCGGGCCACCGCCAAAAAAGCGCGGACATACTCCCAATTGAAGCCGTTTTGAGTATGTGGTTTTTCGCACAACCGTTTTGTCATTATTCGGGTTTTATCACACATAACTTTATGCGACACGCTGCAACGCAACATAACTTCTAACCCATAAGGCCTATCGCAATGCCCCTCGATTTTGTCCCAGCAACGACTGACGCTCCCGTATCAACTCCATCAATGGGGAATACGGTATCGCTGCAAAAAGAGACCAAAAGCGAAGCCGAACGTCCGGCGGCAGACTGGGTCCAGGCGAACCCAGATGCGGCGTTGGCTTATGTTTTTGCAGCGCAGGAAGATGACGGCGTCATTCAGGAAGTACTGGCTCTTTAAGCCATTGCTCAAGCTCTTTGATGCGCCTAGGGATCGCGAGGACTACCCATGAGGCGAACGATGACAGACGACCCCAAAAATATCTGGCAGACACCCCCGGCAATCCCGGATGTCGATGCGCTGAGCGACGCATGGCGACGTGTCTTCACGAGCGGCGTTGACGCCATGTTCGCCACTGGCGAACGGGCGCGGGCAATGTCAACAACACCGCCGTATGATCCGTTCGCCCCGGCGCGGGCATTCACCGAATTCGCAACCGCGCTGATCGCTGACCCTACCGCCCTGCAGAAAACGCAAGCCTCTGCCTTCAAGGAATGGTCGGAACTGCTTCAACGCCAGACCATGCGCATGTCTGGTCAGCCGACAGGGGATGGCATTAAAGAAGATCGCAGCGACCGCCGCTTCGCTGATCCAGCGTGGACTGATGATCCATTTTTCAGCGCGATAAAAGAATCCTACCTTATTGCCGCGCGCAATATGATCGCCCTTGCCGCTGAGACAAAAGGCATTGACGCATCGACACGCGCGCGCATCGACTTTTTTACACGCCAGTATATTTACGCCATGGCGCCGACAAATTTCGCTATGACCAATCCTGCCGTACTGCGTAAGACGCTTGAAACCGGCGGACTTAATCTGCTCGGCGGTCTCGCAAATTTTTTAACAGACTACGCCTCAACTGACAGCTGGGTGCAACGCCGCGCCAGCGACGAGTTTGAACTTGGGAAAGACATCGCCGCCACACCGGGCGCTGTTATCTACCAGAACGAGGTGATGCAGCTTATCCAGTATGAGCCATCAACCAAGAAAACCTATAAGCGGCCGATGCTTTACGTGCCGCCATTGGTCAACAAATACTATTTGATGGATCTCAAACCAAAATCGAGCCTGTTGAAGTGGTTGGTTGATGAGGGACATACGGTCTTTACGATCTCGTGGAAAAACCCGGATGCATCGCATCAACATCTCGATCTGACTGACTATGTACTCGAAGGCCCGGTCGCCGCGCTTGGCGCCATTGAAGACGCGACCGGCGAAAGCCAAGTTGATCTTTTCTCTTTTTGCATGGGCGGCGCCATTGCGTCTGCCGCGCTCGCCTATCTAACACAAACCGGCAAGGGCGATAAAATCGCCTCAGCCACTATGATGGCGACGCTGATCGATTATTCAAAGCTTGGCGAATGGTCGACCTTTACAGAGGCCCAGCAGGTCGAAGCGTTTAATGACCACATCCACGCCAAGGGGGTTATCTCCGGCGATGATCTGAAAAAATTATTCAGCGTTGTGCGCGCCAATGATTTAATCTGGTCTTCTGTTGTTGACCATTATTTGTTGGACCACCTGGCGCCGCCGTCAGACTTACTTCATTGGTTTGCCGACGGGGCGAACATGCCAAAGGCATTCCTCGCCACTTGGTCACGCGACATCCTTCGCGAAAATAAACTGGCTATTCCGGGCGCGTTAAAAATCGGCGACGTCGCCATCGATTTTGGCAAAGTCAAAACACCGGTCTTTAATCTCGCCTTGCGCGATGACCATGTTTCCGCATGGGATGCGGTCTATGACAATGGCGCCCATTTTGGCGGTCCGGTAACATTCGTGTTGGGTGGTTCCGGCCATAATGCCGGCATTATCAACCCACCATCACGCGGCAAGCACGGCTATCATGTCAGCAAAAAGAAAGCCGACACAGCAGAAGACTGGCTTGAGAACGCCGAACAAAAAGAAGGCTCGTGGTGGCCGGAATGGCAATCATGGTTGACCAGCGGCAAGCTCAGCCAAGAACAAACAGACGCGCGCTATATCGGTTCGGGCAATCTAAAGCCCATCGAACCGGCGCCGGGGTCTTACGTTCGGGGCTAAACACCCAACTGCGACCTCACCTTCAAGAGAACACTTTTCTATGCAAAAGTAGTCCAGCTGATGCCGGTTTCAGCTTGACCAGAAGGTTTGTTTCAACATGGCGTTTTCATTTTCAAATTCCTTGAGCGCCGGTGCGGCCGCTTTTTTACTTTACAGCTGCGCCACCCCACAACCCGCGGCGCTCGGCAGCGCTTCTGTCGAGACCTGGCAATGTCGCAATCAGGTCGAAGTCTGGTGCAGCGCTGACGGATGTGCTGCGGCGGAAGAAGACGAAACAACCCCCATGGATATCAGCGCTAGCACGAATGGCGGCTTATCGGTTTGCGCTTACACAGGTTGCTGGGAGAGCGAAAACGCAAGCGTAACCCGCGCCAGGGGAAGAATAATGTGGGCGGCGGATAATGCTCCCTTCTCCAGCAATAGCGGATTTACAACCGACCTGACCCTCTTAATCGATAGCAATGACGGCGTCGGGTTTGTTCGGGCGGGCGGTCTTGCCTCCCCGTTATTGTGCACGCGCACGTCACCATCGACAGAATAAACCACCCCAATCATAAGACAGTATGGGGCCAGGCCGCGATAAAGCGGCCTGAGCGCTGGTTGCAACAAGGGCCAACTGCCCTTAAATCCCGTTCAACTGCAAGAAGGAACCGCCGCCCATGATCCCGATGCCATTCTTTTCTCTGATCGACGCCGTTTTACAGCTCTACACGCTTGTCATCTTCATCATGGTGATCATGTCCTGGTTGATCGGGTTTAATGTCATCAACCGGCACAACCAGTTTGTCGATCTCATCTGGCGGACAGTCAACTCACTCACTGAGCCTGTGTTGCGGCCCATCCGCAACATCATGCCGAATTTAGGCGGGCTTGATTTGTCACCATTGATCTTGCTGTTTTCGATTTTCTTCCTGCGCGAAATGAATTTGTGGCTCAAGCTTCGCATTGGTTTTTAACGGCGCGCGAGCAAAATGGCGCAAGCTGACTTTTTCAGTATTACTGAAATTGGTCTGAAGCTCTTCGTTCGGGCCACCCCCGGCGCCGCCAAGAATGAAATCCTAGGCATCTGGCAAAGCGCGGACGGTGAACGACGCCTCGCGATAAAAGTCACCGCCCCACCCGACAAAGGCAAAGCTAATATTGCAATCATCAAGCTATTGGCGAGCGAGACCGGTCTCGCAAAATCATGCTTTTCGATCGTCGCAGGTGAAACGGCGCGCCTGAAAACAATTGAAATACCAGGCGATGCTGAAACGCTAACAATGTTGATGAAAAGATTGGCGGGTGAATAATCCCCCGCCAATACGTTGATTAATCAAGGCCAAGCCAGGCGTTTGGGTTTGACGCTTGCGGCGCGGCGCCAATTCCAATCTCACGAAATGCTGCAAGAATAGCTGCCCTGTGCACACCTGAAATGTTCTTGTTCTTCGGCCCAAGAGCCTCGTGAACAATCCAGCCGACGGCCGGAAGACGTTTCAACTCAACAATCGCGATGCCCTTACCGCCCGGATCCGGCGCATAGCGATAAAAATACGTATCGCCTTTCAAGACCGCGAGAAGATAAGTGCGGATGCAGTTATCAAATTCACGCGCGCCGCGCGCCAGATCCTCATAGCACCACAGAGGCCGCAAAGCCTCAACACCGCCGATAACAAGGGCGCCGCCATACGCCGTCTGCACCGGCGCTTCAGGAAATGGAGCATGCTCATAATGGCCCGTGATCCATTCGCGCAAATATGACGTTTCCACTTTCTCAAGTGAAGCAAGGATCTGGCGATCATCAAGGTCAGCGCGGACACGTCGGACGACTTCAATCGCAAACAAAACCTCACTCAATTCCTTCGGCTTTTTGATGAGCTTCAAAACACCGGATGTGCGATACGCATAGGGCAACCGCCCAAGCGTTAGAACATCCCGGCGCTTTATCCGTCCGAGATGACCAAGCGTTTTACGCGCGGACGTCTCGTTCATCAGATCAGCAAGGCGCGCATAGGACGCCGGGCGCCACGGCGCACCCGCAAGTTTTGCCGGAATTTTAGCAAGCCCGGCGCATACTTTACGCCCGCCAAGATCGCCTGAATTCATCAAAAGCGTCTTGCGGGTCACAACGCCAAACCCACGCGCGAACGCGCCAAGGTGATCGGCGTCATTGCGCGCATCACCCATGAGCGAAAGGCACAAGCCAATAAAATGCAACTCATCGCGGCGCAGCAACAAAACGCGCGCCGCAAAAGCTTCATTATGCGCAGCAATGCCCGCAATATAAGGCGTCAGCCAACCGTAAGGCCCGCCGAAAAATGTCGTTGGGGTACTGACAGCTGGCAGAAGCACAGCCGTTTTCGTTCCCTTGATGTTTTGAATAGTCATCGGAGTTTCTCTGTCTGGTTTTTATCAATAGACCGCGCGGAACTTCCCACACGCCTATCCCATCAAGAGAAGCGCGGTTCAGATCGCGGTTAGCCTGCGTATCCTGCTGCGTTGCATCCATAACTCCATTGTCGCCTCCCGCTTATGCGGAAGGAGGCGGGGTGATAATTGACGTTCAAACAAATTGCAAGGGGAAAATAAAATCAATCCCAATCTACCGGATCAAGGCGATAATATTGCGCAAGCTCTGCGTAGAGATCAGGGTCTTGCGCGCGTAACTCCTGCGCTCTTTCAAAAAACACTTCCGTTGCGACAGCGAAGAACTCTGCCGGGTTAGTCGCGCCATAAGCATCCAGCACATTTGAGGCGCCAGCCCTAATATCAGATTGTAATTGTGCGTAAGCGGACTGAAAGACCCGCGCCCAGCGACTGGCGCTCTGGTCTGCGTCGAGCAAAGGCGATCCATCGGTTTGCCCGGTCTGCTCATCCAGTTGGTGGGCGAACTCATGCATCACAACATTCTGCCCATCATCAATCACAAAGGCGCCATAGGCCGCATGGTCCCAGGCAAGAATGACCGGCCCCTTGGCCCAGCTTTCGCCGGACCGCACCGTCTCATGCTCAGAATGAACATGGTCTTTGACGCCCGTGAGTTTGCTTTTGAACGCAGCGGGATAAACCATGATCGTGCGCAGGGAAGAAAACCAGCGGTTCGGCTTGTTGACGATTAACAGACACGCCTGCGCCGCGATGGTAACGCGCATCTCGTCAGTGACCGCCAACCCCTCCCCGCCATAAAACTTCACCTCATCGAGAAACCGGTTGATTAACCCTTCCAGCCGCCCGCGCAACGCTTCCGGCAGTTTTGCATAAACCGGCACGCGCGCGCGCAGAATTTTGCAATGATCGGGCGAAAGGGATGAATTGAGCAACGCCTCTCGCCGTCGGCGCTGCATGTAAAAGCGCCCGCCGAAAAAGAGGCCTACGGCTATCAGAAGGATCAAAGAAAATATTTGCATGGATTCCGTATTTAAGCAGCTTCGATAAATTGCCTAGGGCATTTTGAGACCAAGTGGAAACCGGTTAGGGGCTAGAAATTGAAGTCATCAACAGTGTTCCTGATGAACTGATTTCGTTCCCCATCTGTCGCCAATAAATTCCCTCTAGGAGGCGCCATCCCTGGATTCCGGCTTTCGCCGGAAAGGCCGGATAGAGGGATTGAATACGCCTCTATCCGTCTTCCCCGGTGAAAACCGGGGTCCAGAGATGTTTCGTGTCAGGCTGAATTGTTAGAGAGTTTGAAAAAAGGCTGCACCTGCCGTCACTCGACAATTTTTCTTTGAATGTCCCCATGGTTTCCAGGCGTCTCAAGGGGCGCCGGAATGCACGAATTATGAGCTTATCAAATATCCAGCGCATCTTGCGCGAACTCAGCGTTCTCCTGAATGAACTGAAAACGCGCTTCGGGTTTTTTACCCATCAGGCGCGTGACGAGATCATCCGCCTCTGCGGTTTTATCTTCAGCAATCACAACACGGGCGAGTTGGCGCGTCGCCGGGTTCATGGTCGTTTCTTTCAACTGCGCCGGCATCATTTCGCCAAGCCCTTTAAACCGGCCCACATCAACTTTCTGATTGGCTTTAAACTCCGAAGCTAAAAGCTTGTCGCGCTGATCCTCATTCATGGCGTAGACGGATTTTCCGCCAGCCGTCAGGCGGAAAAGCGGCGGTTGAGCCATATAGAGCCGCCCTTCGCGGATCAACTCCGGCATTTCCTGGTGGAAGAACGTAATCAGCAGCGCTGCGATATGCGCACCATCGACATCAGCATCAGTCATGATGATGACTTTTTCATAGCGCAAGTTTTCCAAATCAAACTTGGAGCCAATGCCTGCGCCCAATGCCTGGGTCATGTCGGCAATTTCCTGATTGGCGAGAATTTTATCGCGCGCGGCGGACGCCACATTTAAAATTTTCCCGCGCAAGGGCAGGATCGCCTGCGTCGCGCGGTTGCGCGCTTGTTTGGCTGAGCCGCCAGCTGAATCGCCCTCCACCAGAAAAATCTCTGTGCCGGAGCGATTGGCGTTTGAACAATCAGCAAGTTTACCCGGCAGACGAAGTTTGCGCGTCGCGGCCGCGCGGGAGACTTCCTTTTCCTTGCGGCGGCGCTGGCGTTCATCAGCACGGTCAACAACCCAGTCAACCAGCTGCCCCGCCTGTTTCGGGTTGGACGCCA
>BQJH01000021.1 GCA_021604605.1 Hyphococcus sp. | reverse complement strand
ACACAGGCACATCCGGGAAAACACGGATCCACACCCGGCCAGCACGTTTCATGGCGCGTGTAATGGCCCGACGCGTGGCTTCAATCTGACGCGCCGTAATCCGTTCCGGCTCAAGCGCTTTCAGACCGTGCGAACCAAAGTTCAGATCAGTACCGCCTTTGGCGACGCCCTTGATGCGCCCTTTGTGCATCTTGCGGAATTTTGTTTTCTTCGGTTGCAACATTGCTCAATCAGTCCCGACTTATAAAAGTCTCTTAACGTCCCAGTTTCTTATTTGCCCGCCTGCGGACGACCATCCGGTCGCCCTTGGCCAACGCCGCCGGTTTGCGCGTCAATCAAACGCTTTTCCTGCGCCATCGGATCATGTTCCATGATCTCGCCTTTAAATATCCAGACCTTGATGCCAATGGCGCCATAGGTCGTCTTCGCTGTCGCCACGCCGTAATCGATGTCGGCGCGCAACGTGTGAAGCGGCACACGGCCTTCGCGATACCATTCGGTACGCGCGATTTCAGCGCCGCCGAGACGGCCAGCAACATTCACACGAATACCAAGGGCGCCCATGCGCTGCGCTGTCTGCATCGCGCGCTTCATCGCCCGGCGAAACGCCACCCGGCGCTCAAGCTGCTGGGCAATATTTTCTGCAACCAGCATGGCATCGGTCTCTGGCTTGCGGATCTCAACAATATTAAGAACCGTTTCAGAAGACGACAATTTTGAAAGTTCCTGACGGAGCTTTTCAATGTCAGCGCCTTTTTTACCAATCACAACACCAGGGCGCGCCGTATAAATCGTCACGCGGCATTTTTTATGCGGACGCTCAATAACGATCCGCGAAATGCCAGCCTGCGCCAAGCGCTTCTCAAGATACTTACGGATCGCGAGATCTTCGTGAAGAAGATCGCCATACTGACCTTTATTGGCAAACCAACGTGAGTCCCACGTGCGGTTGATGCCGAGGCGCAAGCCAATGGGGTTAACCTTCTGACCCATTATGCGGCCTCCTGAACTTCTTTAACGACAATCGTAATTTCTGCGAACGGCTTCAGAATTTTTCCGGTCCGACCACGGGCGCGGGCGCGCCAGCGCTTCATCACCATGTTCTTGCCAACAAACGCCCGGTCAACGACCAACGCATCAATGTCGAGGCCATGGTTGTTCTCAGCATTTGCAATCGCGCTTTCCAGAACCTTTTTGACATCCTTGGCGATGCGCTTGCGAGAGAATGTCAATTCCGCCAACGCTTTTTCAGCTTTCATACCGCGAATAGACTGAGCAACCAGATTCAGCTTCTGAGGTGAAATACGGATATTCGCACCTTTAGCCATGGCTTGGTTGTCATCCATGCGACGTGGATTTTTTTTCTGACCCATGATTATTTTCTCCGCGCCTTTTTATCCGCCCCATGACCGAAATAGGTCCGGGTTGGAGAGAACTCGCCGAGCTTGTGACCGACCATGTCTTCAGTGACATGAACGGGAATAAATTTGTGCCCATTATAAACATTAAACGTCTGGCCAACGAATTGCGGCAAGATCGTTGAACGACGCGACCAGGTTTTGATCCCGCCTTTATGTTTACCGTCGCCTGCTTCTTCTGCCTTCTTAAGCAGATAGCGATCGACGAACGGGCCTTTCCATACGGAGCGTGGCATAAGTTTCTCCAGCGTCCTTTAATTAACGTTTTTTCTTGCGCGCATGACGCGAGCGAAGGATGAGTTTGTTTGATGGCTTTTTCTTATTGCGGGTCTTGGCGCCTTTAGTTGGCTTGCCCCAAGGAGACACAGGATGACGACCACCTGATGTGCGGCCTTCACCACCACCATGCGGGTGATCAACCGGGTTCATCACAACGCCGCGCACAGATGGGCGCTTGCCTTTATGACGATTACGGCCAGCTTTGGCCAAAGACTGGTTCATGTGATCTGGGTTAGAGACCGCGCCAATAGTCGCGATGCAATCACCCGGCACAAGACGAACTTCGCCAGACTGTAAGCGAACCTGACCCATACCGCTATCGCGACCAACCAGCTGAGCATAGGCCCCGGCAGAACGCGCCAACTGACCGCCCTTACCCGGCTTCATCTCGACATTGTGGATGATCGTACCAACAGGAATGTTCTTGAGGTACATTGCGTTGCCAGGCTTCACGTCAACCTTCTCACCAGCAATGACCTTGTCGCCTGCTTTAATGCGTTGCGGCGCCAGGATGTAGGCCTGCTCACCATCAAGATACTTTAGCAGGGCAATAAAAGCTGTGCGGTTCGGATCATACTCAAGGCGCTCAACTTTTGCCTCGATATCAAACTTACGACGTTTGAAATCAACGATGCGATACGTCTTTTTGGCGCCCCCGCCACGGCGACGCATAGTAATGCGGCCTGTGTTGTTCCGACCAGCTTTAGACTTCAGGCCTTCGGTTAAAGATTTAACCGGCTTGCCTTTCCAAAGCTCACTGCGATCCACCAGAACAAGCTGGCGGCGCGATGGCGTGGTTGGTTTGAATTTTCTAAGCGCCATTTGAAAAAATCCGTCCTATAGTCCCGTAGTCACGTCAATTGCGTGACCTTCTTCTAACGTGACAACAGCCTTCTTAACCGTTGAGCGCGTATAAGGACGCCCACGGAACTGTTTGTTTTTGCCCTTCACGCGCAGCGTGTTGACCGCCTTGACCTTCACTTTGAAAAGCGATTCCACAGCCTCGGAGATCTGCGGCTTGGTCGCATCCAGCGGTGTCAAAAACACCACCTGATTGTGCTCAGCCGCGATGGTCGACTTCTCGGTCACGACAGGCGCAATCAGCGTGTCGTAATGAACCTCAAGGCCAGCTTGTTTATCTAGTTTCTTGCTCATTTGAGGCGCGCCTCCAGACCTTCGACGGCCGCTTTCGTCAAAACCAACTTCTCCTTGCGGAGGATGTCGTAAACATTAGCGCCCATCACCGGGATCATATCGATGCCTGGCAGGTTACGCGCTGCGAGACCCAAGCCATCATCAATCTCAGAATCAACGATCAATGCATTGCTCAGCGAAAGTTTAGAGAAAGCGTCAGCAACAGCTTTCGTCTTTGCGTCTTTCATCTTCGCTTCATCAATAATGATAAGTGAGCCCTCAGCCAGTTTGGCGGAAAGCGCATGCTTTAATGCGAGACGACGAACTTTTTTCGGCAGATCAATAGAATGGCTGCGAACACGCGGGCCATGTGCTTTACCGCCACCACGAAACTGTGGCGCGGCGCGGTTGCCGTGGCGAGCGCCGCCGCTGCCTTTTTGGTTGCCGAACTTTTTCGACGTGGCTGTAACTTCGCCGCGCTCTTTAGCTTTATGCGTGCCCTGCTGACGTTTAGCCAGTTGATAGACAACACAACGGTGCAAAATATCTTTGCGCGGCTCTAGCCCAAAAATCTCATCATTGAGATCGATCGACCCAGCCTTGCCAGCGTCAAGTTTGATGACATCAGCTTTCATCGCCGTCTCCTTTAGGCGCATCTTTTGCGTCAGCTTCGATAGACTTGTCAGCCTCATCCTGAGCTGCCGCCTGTTGCGCCAATTGTTCTTCGCGAGCCGCTTGCGCCGCTGCCGCTTCTTCTGCAGCCGCTTGGGCTGCAGCTTCTTCCGCCAGACGCTTTGCTTCTTCGCCAGCAGACTTCAATGCTCCCGGCAAAATGACATTTTCCGGCGTCGGCTTCTTCACAGCATCCTTGATGAAGACCCAACCGCCTTTAGGTCCGGGCACAGCGCCTTTAATCAAAATCAAACCACGGTCGGCGTCGGTTTTAACAACCTGTAGATTTTGTGTCGTAACGCGTGTAGCGCCCATATGGCCGGCCATTTTCTTGCCTTTGAAAACCTTACCGGGATCCTGGCACTGACCTGTTGAACCATGCGAACGGTGAGAGATCGAAACACCGTGCGTGGCGCGCAAGCCACCAAAATTATGCCGCTTCATAGCGCCCGCAAAACCTTTACCGATCGATGTGCCCGTTACGTCGATATACTGGCCTTCGAAGTAATGGTCTGCCGTCAGCTCTTCGCCAACATCAATCATGTTCTCTGCAGCAACGCGGAACTCAGCGACTTTCGCTTTTGGCTCCACGTTGGCTTTGGCGAACTGGCCGCGATCGGCCTTGTTCACGCGCTTTGCTTTCTTCACGCCAGCGCCGAGCTGAACGGCATCATAGCCGTTCTTCTCTGCCGTGCGCTGCGCGACAACCTGGCATTTTTCCATCTGAACAACAGTGACCGGCACATGATCGCCGCCCTCTGTGTAGATGCGGGTCATACCCATCTTTTTTGCAATTAATCCGGTGCGCATCATGAGTACTCCTATGCGCCAAGCTTGATTTCGACGTCGACGCCAGCTGACAAGTCAAGCTTCATCAGCGCATCAACAGTCTGCGGGGTCGGGTCAACAATATCGAGCATCCGCTTGTGCGTGCGCATCTCGAATTGTTCGCGAGATTTTTTGTTTACATGCGGTGACCGGTTCACGGTGTAACGCTCAATACGTGTTGGCAGCGGGATAGGCCCGCGCACATTGGCGCCTGTGCGTTTTGCCGTATTCACGATCTCGATCGTCGAAGCGTCGAGTACGCGATGGTCAAACGCTTTCAGCCGGATGCGGATATTCTGTTGCATAGGTCTAACGCTTCGTCCGTGTTTCTAGTCCAAATTCAGAGTCGAAAACGCGGACCGGGCAACCCCGATCCGCGCTCTAATTTTTAGTCTACTCGATAATCTTCGATACGATGCCAGCACCGACTGTGCGGCCACCTTCACGAATAGCAAAGCGAAGTTTTTCTTCCATCGCAATCGGCACGATGAGCTCAACATTCAACTCAGCATTATCGCCTGGCATAACCATTTCCGTGCCTTCTTTGAGCGTAACAACACCGGTCACGTCAGTCGTACGGAAGTAGAATTGTGGGCGGTAGTTGCCAAAGAATGGCGTGTGACGGCCACCTTCTTCTTTTGTCAGGATGTATGCCTCAGCAACGAACTTCGTGTGCGGCGTAACAGAACCCGGCTTACAAAGAACCTGACCACGCTCAACAGCTTCACGGTCGATACCGCGAAGAAGAACACCAACATTGTCACCAGCTTCACCGCGATCAAGCAGCTTGCGGAACATTTCAACGCCTGTGCAGGTTGTTTTCTGCGTGTCTTTAACGCCAACGATCTCAAGTTCGTCGCCAACATTCACAACACCGCGCTCAACACGGCCAGTCACAACTGTACCACGACCAGAGATTGAGAAAACGTCTTCGATTGGCAACAGGAATGGCTGGTCAACTGGACGCTCTGGCGTTGGGATATACTCGTCAACAGCTTTCATAAGCTCTTTAATTGAGTTCTCGCCAATGTCAGGGTCAGTGCCTTCCATAGCTTTCAGGGCCGAACCTTTGATGATCGGAATATCGTCGCCCGGGAATTCGTATGAAGAAAGAAGTTCACGAACTTCCATTTCAACGAGCTCAAGCAACTCTTCGTCGTCAACCTGATCGACTTTGTTCATGTAAACAACAAGAGCCGGAACACCAACCTGGCGCGCCAACAAGATGTGCTCACGTGTCTGTGGCATTGGGCCGTCAGCAGCGTTCACAACCAGGATCGCACCGTCCATCTGCGCGGCGCCCGTGATCATGTTCTTCACATAGTCAGCGTGACCTGGGCAGTCGACGTGTGCGTAGTGACGAGCTTCAGTTTCATATTCGACGTGAGCCGTTGAGATGGTGATGCCACGCGCTTTTTCTTCTGGCGCACCATCGATCTCATCATAGGCTTTGAAATCGCCGAAATACTTCGTGATCGCTGCCGTCAGAGTCGTCTTACCATGGTCAACGTGACCAATCGTGCCGACATTGGCATGCGGTTTATTGCGTTCAAACTTTTCCTTCGACATTTCACTTCTCTCCGTCTCTTGACGACTGTCGTTAATATTGCCGCCCGCCTTGGGCGATCCACTAAAGTAGCTGGCTTATCCAGCCAATTTGGCCTTCACTTCTTCTTCTACAGCTTTCGGCACACGATCATAATGATCAAACTGCATTGTATACTGAGCACGCCCTTGCGTTGCCGAACGAAGATTGTTCACATAACCGAACATATTCGCCAGCGGCACCATGGCGTGAACCACATTCGCATTGCCGCGCATTTCCTGTTCCTGGATCTGGCCGCGTCGTGAATTCAAATCACCGATCACCGTTCCGGTATATTCTTCAGGCGTCACAACTTCGACCTTCATGACAGGCTCAAGCAGCGCCAGGCCAAGCTCGCCCTTGTTTTCACGCAGAGCAGCACGCGCCGCGATCTCAAAGGCCAGGACCGAACTGTCCACATCGTGGAAAGCGCCGTCATAAAGCTCAACTTTGAAATCAAGGATCGGGAAGCCAACCAACAGGCCCGTTTCACGGATCGAGTTGATGCCCTTCTCAACACCCGGAATATATTCCTTCGGGATCGAACCACCAACAATCTTGCTTTCAAACGAATAGCCTTCGCCCGGCTCCGTTGGGATAACGTTCATCTTGATACGCGCAAACTGACCAGAACCACCAGATTGTTTCTTGTGGGTGTAATCAATGTTTGCTTCGCGCGTAATTGTCTCGCGATAAGCCACTTTTGGCTGGCCGATATTTGCTTCGACTTTAAATTCGCGGTGCATGCGATCAACAAGAATGTCGAGGTGAAGCTCGCCCATCCCTTTGATGATCGTCTGACCGGACTCTTCGTCAGAAGAAACACGGAAAGATGGATCTTCAGCTGCAAGACGCTGCAGCGCGATGCCCATTTTTTCCTGGTCAGCTTTTGTTTTTGGCTCAACAGAAAGCTCAATCACCGGCTCAGGGAATTCCATACGCTCAAGAACGACAGGGTTTTGACTGTCACAAAGCGTGTCACCCGTGGTCGTGTCTTTAAGACCAACGATCGCGATGATGTCGCCCGCATGAGCCTCTTTGATCTCTTCACGGCTGTTGGAATGCATTTCCAGCATCCGGCCAACGCGCTCTTTCTTGCCTTTAACGGTGTTCATAACCTGCGTACCCGCCTCAAGCTTACCGGAGTAGATCCGGCAGAAAGTCAGCGAGCCCACAAATGGGTCGTTCATCACCTTGAAAGCGAGCATGGAAAGCGGTTCATCATCAGAAGACTTACGAACAACTTCCTCGTCACTATCCGGCAATACGCCTTTAATAGAAGGAACTTCAACCGGGCTCGGCAGGTAGTCGACAACAGCATCCAGCATCGGCTGAACGCCCTTGTTCTTAAATGCAGAACCACAAAGCACAGGGTGGAAATCAACCCGGCAGGTGCCAAGGCGGATAAGACGTTTGATTGTCGCCTCATCAGGCTCCTCACCTTCGAGGTAAGCCTCCATTACGGCCTCGTCCATCTCAACGACGGTCTCGATCATTTGCTCGCGATACTCAGCCGCTTTGGCAGCGAGATCCTCTGGAATTTCCGCTTCATGGAATTTCGCACCAAGAGATTCTTCTTCCCAGATGATCGCCTTCATTTTCAGAAGATCGACAACACCTTTGAAGTTATTCTCCGCGCCGATTGGCAGCTGCAGAACAACCGTCTTCGCCGCCAAGCGCTTGTGGATCGTATCGACAGAATAATAGAAGTCAGCGCCGATCTTATCCATCTTGTTGATGAAGAACATCCGCGGCACACGGTACTTATCGCCCTGACGCCAAACGGTTTCAGTCTGAGGCTCAACGCCAGCATTTGCATCCAACAACGCCACAGCGCCGTCGAGTACGCGCAATGAACGCTCAACCTCAATGGTGAAGTCAACGTGCCCAGGCGTGTCGATGATGTTCAGGCGTTTTTCATTCCAGAATGTCGTCGTCGCAGCAGAAGTAATCGTGATACCCCGCTCCTGCTCCTGCTCCATCCAGTCCATTGTGGCGGCGCCATCATGAACTTCGCCAATCTTGTGGCTTTTACCTGTGTAATAGAGAACGCGCTCAGTCGTCGTGGTTTTACCAGCGTCGATATGCGCCATGATACCGAAGTTACGGTAGTCCTCAATTTTATGCGTGCGCGACATGACTTGCGAGCCTTCTACTTTTTCCAGTTACCAACGGTAATGCGAGAACGCGCGGTTGGCCTCAGCCATCCGGTGTGTGTCTTCGCGTTTTTTAACAGCGGCGCCGCGGTTCTGAGCAGCGTCCATAATTTCGTTCGACAGCTTGTCCACCATCGTTGTTTCGTTGCGTGAGCGTGCCGCATTAATAATCCAGCGCATCGCCAATGCTTGCTTACGGTCAGGGCGAACTTCAACCGGCACCTGATAAGTCGCACCACCAACACGGCGAGAACGAACCTCAAGAGCTGGCGTCACGTTATCAAGCGCCTCTTTAAAGAGCTCGACAGGCTGACGGCGAAGCTTTTCCTCGACGCGGTCCAAAGCGCCATAGACAATCTTTTCAGCGGCTGACTTTTTACCGTCGATCATGACGTAGTTCATGAACTTCGACAGCGTCTTGTCGCCGAACTTGGGGTCCGGGTGGATAACGCGTTTCTCTGCGCGGTGACGTCTTGACATTGCTCTCTACCCTATTTCGGACGCTTGGCGCCGTATTTCGAACGACGCTGCTTACGATCTTTAACGCCCTGCGTATCGAGAACGCCGCGAACGATGTGATAACGCACGCCAGGAAGGTCTTTCACACGGCCGCCGCGGATCAGCACAACTGAGTGCTCTTGAAGGTTGTGGCCCTCACCTGGAATGTAACCAATCACCTCAAAGCCATTGGTCAACCGGATCTTCGCAACCTTACGTAGCGCTGAGTTCGGTTTCTTTGGCGTCGTGGTGTAAACGCGCGTGCAGACACCCCGCTTTTGCGGGTTGGCTTCCAGCGCGGGCACCTTGTTGATGCGGCGCTTTGGTTTCCGCGGCTTGCGGATTAACTGTTGGATCGTCGGCATTGCGTCTCCTGAGACGAAAAATTTAAACGCGGCAAACTAAAAACCTGCACCACAGGCGTTATACCCATGACACAAATGAGCGGGGCCCCGTTTGGCGGAACGCCGCTCGTAAAAACAAACTATCTTCGGCTAAAATAGGCTGCGTTTCAGAACCCTGACGGCCAGCCTTCCAGCGGCGCACTACGTAGCGTCGCGAATCCCCATGGTCAATAGTGTCGAGTGAGTTTTGGGCCTAGTTTTTCGAGTTTTTTGAAGAAACTGTTAAACGCCAATTTTTAATAGCAAATCGCCCTCGGCCCTTCGTCATGGATTTTGAGTGAATCTGAGGCGAATATCGCTTCTCAGACAGTGAAAAGGCATGATTTGCCATTATTTTCATTACCATGACGCGATTTGCACGAACCCACTCCGCCTCCATATATGAGCGCGCGCATCATCATCCCCCTCCCAGCCTTCTTTATCCGAGTCTATTTTGACCGAACGTTAGCCAAATCCGAGGATAATTTCAGGATAAACAGCCGAATCGGCCTTCTATCGTCAGATAAAATCTACCTGGAAATCAAAACATACCCCGCCGACCCTCACATGTCTGAAAAATGCCTGCCGCTAATATTGGCCTCAAGGCAAAAGCATTAAGATGACTATGTTATTTCACGGGCGGCAACCGGAGCATTTCAACAGTGATAAACTCAGTTCAGGGCTTATGGATCGGCGAACAGCTTTCTCCTATCGAGGAACTCTGCATCCGCTCATTTCAATATCATGGGCATGAGTTTCATCTATATGCGTATCAGCCTCTCAAAAATGTTCCCGAAGGGGTAATTTTGCATGACGCAAATGAAATTGTGCCGGCGGAGAAAATCTACAGGTCAGATGGCGGCCGCCTGTCGTCCTTTGCCAATATGTTCAGATGGGTGCTGTTGAACGCCCATGGCGGCCAGTGGGTCGATATGGACATGATCTGTCTGAAACCGTTCGACTTCACAGACGAGATCGTTTTTGGCTTTCAGGATGAGCGGACGGTAAATACCGCCGTCCTCCGATTTCCCAAAGGCCATATCCTGACAACGATCATGAAAAAAGTCTGTGATGATGTGAATATCTTCCAGCCGATCGACACGCCAAAATCAGTCGCCAAAAAAATCGCCCGGAAAATTCTTCTCGGAAAAGAAAAAAGCAGGGCTCGCACACGCTTCACCGAACCGGGCGGGCCAGACTATTTTACCAAGTTTCTGGCGCACTATGATTTGCTGGAACAGGCAAAGCCGGTAAATTGGTTTTATCCGATCTCATCCAAATCAGCGCTTGATGTCTTCGCCAATGCCGACAAGACCCGGGAAGCCGTTAAGGACAGTTATGCTGTCCATCTCTGGAATGGCGCGCTTGGCCATAAATCTGATTATGGCGAAGATAACGCAAATGAATCGCTATTCGATCAGTTACGCGCGCAATATTCATAATCTGAATTCTTAGCTGCAAAACGCGCTACCGCAGATGCGCTCGCGCTTTTTCCTGCAAAGCGCGTCGCACATAGTCTTTTAATCTGGTTATTGGCAGCCGCCTTGCCAGAATTTCAAGGACAGCGAGCCCAAAACCATTTCGCTTTGCCGCAAACGAAAATCGGCCAAGACGATTATTCAGACTAAGTTTGAAACGCTCAATCACCCCCGGAGAAACAACTGGATTGCCCGAGAGCTCGTATCCACGCGCAATAAGCATCTCGCTGACTTTTCCTTCAACCAAACCAACCTCGTGTGGCGTCTGCAATCGACGCCATTGCTCAACAAGAGACATGTCCGGCGCTTTATAGGTTGAGTTTTCAGGATAGGTCAGCATCAACGGATCAAAACCAACGCCAAGAAACTCGCACAATCGGGCAAGCGCATTTTGCGGGTCTTTGATCAAGTCCTCATTCTTCAATTGAAAAAGTTGATCTGCGGAGACTTTCGCTTTCAATTCATCAATGGATTTTTCAGAGGCAACCCAATGATCAACCCCATGATAAACATTCCCGGCCCACCCCATTCCGATTGACGACCGGGCAACGTCACGCGGGTCGCGCAAAAAATGAACATATTTTGCATTCGGGAGAAGCGCGGGTATGCGATCGAAATTGCGATGGATATTAATCGTCAGGAGACGCCCCGGCTGTTTTAATCTCGCCAGGAACGACCGCAACAGACCGGGATAGTCCAACCCTTCGTCAATTTCCAAACTATGTGCATTAAAAATACGCTGGTCGCGAAGGTCTTCTCTGTACGATGCAACATCATACTGGCCGTTATGGTCCAACGAACACTCAAACAGAAAATCCATTTCACCGGGGTTTGATATCTGTGGGTGGTGGTCGAGCATCAACCGCAAGAGCGTTGTACCAGATCGCAAGGCGCCGCAGATGAAAACCACCTCATCTTCAATTGCCGATATTGCCGAACCGGACTTTAAATCAGGATTGCTCGTCATAGTGCGCCGTTAAAACTTCATCAGGCCAAAACTGTGCCTGTTCCTTAATCAAGGCAATGAAAACTGAAAACCACGTTAAAAAAAACGGCGACCCGAAGGCCGCCGTTTTTAATCACGTAATGTTCGGTCGCTTATTCAGCTGCATCGACCGCTTCATTTTCAGCTGCTTCAGCCGCCGGCGCTTCAATAATCACCTCTTCTGCAGGGGCGCTCATTTCATCGGCAGGCGGTAGTGCTGTTGCTGCATTTTTCTCGCGTTCAGCCAAAAGCGCCATATCGCGCTGCTCCGCTTCAAGCTGGCGACGGGTCATCGCACCGCCTGTACCAGCCGGAATGAGGCGACCAACGATGACGTTCTCTTTCAGACCTTCCAACGCATCGATCTTACCGTTCACGGCGGCATCGGTCAGAACGCGCGTTGTTTCCTGGAACGACGCCGCAGAAATAAATGACCGTGTTTGCAGCGATGCTTTGGTGATCCCGAGAAGAACAGGGATCGCCTTGGCAGGCTGTTGACCAAGATCTTCAAGCTTGGCGTTCATTTCTTCAAACTCAAGCTTATCGACCTGCTCTTCTTTCAGGAACAGCGAGTCGCCAGGATGCGTGACCTCAACTTTTTGCAGCATCTGCCGCACGATCACTTCGATATGCTTGTCGTTAATCGGCACGCCTTGCAGACGGTACACTTCCTGAATTTCGTCGATCAGGAAGTCAGCCAACGCTTCGATACCCATGATCTGCAGGATATCATGCGGCGCCGGGTTACCGTCCATGAGATACTCACCCTTAGCGATAAAGTCGCCATCCTGAACGGCAATGTGCTTGCCTTTCGGGACGAGGTAATCTGATGGCTCCAACTCTTCATCTGTTGGAATAATCTGGATACGGCGTTTGTTCTTATAGTCGCGTCCGAACACAACCTTGCCGTCAACATCCGCGATGATCGCGTGATCCTTAGGACGGCGCGCCTCGAAGAGTTCAGCAACACGCGGCAGACCACCGGTAATGTCACGGGTCTTGGCGCCTTCAGTCGGGATACGGGCAACCGCATCACCCGGCGCCAACTCTTCACCGTCTTCAACAGACAAAATCGCGCCAACAGGAAGGACGTACCGCGCCTCCCCGCCAGATGCGAGCGTCCCGATACCGTCTTCGCTAGACCCATCGTGGATAGCAATCGCCGGTTTCATGTCAGCAGCACGCGGGTTCGCGCGCCAGTCCGTGACAACGCGGCTGGCGATACCTGTTGCTTCGTCTGCAACAACCTGCATGGAGAAACCTTCCTGCAGATCTTCAAATTTCGCCTTACCAGCAATCTCGGTCAAGATTGGGATAGTGTATGGATCCCAGTCCGCAAGGCGCTGACCACGGGTTACCGTTGCTCCATCATCAATACGAAGCTTCGCGCCATAAGAGACTTTGTAAGAGGCATGCTCTTTACCATCCGCCCCAATAATTTTCACAAGCGTATTGCGGCCCATGACCATTAATTCGCCAGCGGAGTTTTTCACGGCGTTGCGGCCTTCAAGCTTTACCGTGCCTTCGTGGCTGGCTTCAATAAAGGACGAATCCCCGCCAACCTGCGCCGTACCGCCAACGTGGAACGTCCGCATGGTGAGCTGTGTGCCCGGCTCCCCAATCGACTGGGCAGCGATAACGCCAACTGCTTCACCGATATTAACGTGAGAACCGCGCGCAAGGTCGCGACCATAACACATGCCGCAAATGCCAGATTTAGCGTCACAGGTCAGAACCGAACGCACGCGAATGCTTTGGATGCCTGTGGCCTCAATCGATTCTGATTGCGCTTCATCGGTTTCATCGCCGACCCGCGCAACAGTTTCTCCAGTTTCAGGGTGCACAACATCTTCAAGTAGCGTTCGACCAAGGATAACCTGGCTGAGTGGAACAATAATTTCGCCGCCGCGCACAACAGCTTCCAGCGTGATGCCATTTTCCGTGCCACAATCGACTTCGCGCACAATACAGTCTTGTGCGACGTCGACCAGACGACGGGTGAGGTAACCGGAGTTCGCCGTTTTAAGCGCGGTATCCGCAAGGCCCTTACGGGCGCCGTGGGTTGAGTTAAAGTACTCAAGAACCGTCAGGCCTTCTTTAAAGTTAGAAGTAATCGGTGTCTCAATGATCTCACCAGATGGTTTCGCCATCAGCCCGCGCATGGCGCCGAGCTGACGCATCTGCGTGGGGGAGCCACGCGCGCCTGAGTGAGACATCATGTAGATCGAGTTTGGCTCTTTCTGACGGTTCGTTTCCGGATCGTATTTCGTCTCGGAAATCTCGTCCATCATCGCATCGGCAATTTTATCCGTACACTTCGCCCACGCGTCGATAACCTTGTTGTATTTCTCGCCGCGTGTGATGAGGCCTTCAGCATATTGCTGTTCGAACTCGCCAACTTGCCCGCGGGTTTCTTCGACTAAATCTTTTTTCGCCTGTGGGATAACCACATCGTCCTTACCGAAGGAAATGCCAGCCTTACAGGCTTCTTTAAAACCAAGGTCCATAATGTGGTCAGCGAAGATAACCGTCTTCTTCTGACCGCAATGGCGGTAAACAATATCGATCAACCCCTGAATAGTTTTCTTGGTCAGGAGTTGGTTGACGACAGAGAACGGCACATTGGAATCGCGCGGCAACACCTGCGCCACTTTCATCCGGCCCGGTGTCGTCTCAACGATTTCACGGATCGGGTTGCCGTCTTCATCGACGGTTTCCCAACGCGCTTTGATCTTCGCATGCATTGAAACAACACCCGCATCAAGCGCGTGTTGAATTTCATCAATAGTGCCGAAGATTTTGCCTTCGCCTGGCTCGTTCTCTTTTTCCATCGTGATGTAATAAAGACCAAGTACGATGTCCTGCGACGGCACGATGATCGGCTTACCGTTCGCAGGAGAAAGAATGTTGTTGGTCGACATCATCAACACGCGCGCTTCAAGCTGTGCTTCCAGCGACAGCGGCACGTGAACCGCCATCTGGTCGCCGTCAAAGTCAGCGTTGAACGCAGTACAGACCAGCGGGTGAAGCTGGATCGCTTTACCTTCAATCAATTTTGGCTCGAAAGCCTGAATGCCAAGACGGTGAAGTGTCGGCGCCCGGTTCAACATGACCGGGTGTTCGCGGATCACCTCATCGAGAATATCCCAGACTTCCGGGCGCTCCTTCTCAACCAGTTTCTTCGCTTGCTTAACCGTAGCCGAAAGGCCCTTCGCGTCGAGACGTGAATAAATAAATGGTTTGAAAAGTTCCAACGCCATTTTCTTCGGCAGACCGCATTCATGCAGTTTTAGCTCAGGGCCAACCACGATCACCGAACGACCAGAATAGTCGACGCGCTTACCGAGAAGGTTCTGACGGAAGCGACCCTGCTTACCTTTCAGCATGTCTGAAAGAGACTTTAGCGGGCGCTTATTGGTGCCAGTGATGACGCGGCCACGACGGCCATTGTCAAACAACGCATCAACAGATTCCTGCAACATACGTTTTTCGTTCCGCACGATAATGTCTGGCGCGCGCAGTTCAATCAGGCGTTTCAAGCGGTTGTTGCGGTTAATCACCCGGCGATAAAGGTCGTTAAGGTCAGATGTCGCGAACCGGCCGCCATCCAGAGGAACAAGCGGACGTAGTTCCGGCGGGATCACCGGGATCACCGTCATGATCATCCATTCCGGGCGATTGCCGGATTCAATAAACGCGTTGATGAGCTTCAGGCGTTTTGCGTATTTCTTGGTTTTCAACTCACTTGTTGAATCCGCAATTTCCGCGCGTAGTTTTTCAGTCTCTGCTTCGAGATCAATCGACGCCAGAATTTCGCGGATCGCTTCAGCGCCGATACCGGCCGTGAACGAGTCTTCGCCATATTCTTCCTGCGCGGTCAGATACTCTTCTTCGGTGAGCATCTGATTAGGCTCCATAGGCGTTAAGCCCGGCTCAATCACGATGTACTGCTCAAAGTAGAGAACCCGCTCAAGATCCTTCAACGTCATATCGAGCATCAGGGAGATGCGCGATGGCAATGATTTCAGGAACCAGATATGCGCAACCGGCGCCGCCAGTTCGATGTGACCCATGCGGTCACGGCGAACTTTTGTCAGCGTCACTTCAACACCACATTTTTCGCAGGTGATGCCTTTGTACTTCATGCGCTTATATTTGCCGCACAAGCACTCATAATCTTTGACTGGACCAAAGATACGCGCACAGAAAAGACCGTCGCGTTCTGGTTTGAACGTCCGGTAGTTAATCGTTTCCGGCTTTTTAATTTCGCCAAATGACCAAGAGAGAATTTTCTCCGGGCTGGCCAGCGAAATACGGATCTGATTGAACGTCTGAACCGGCGCAACGGGGTTAAAGACGTTTAATAGTTCCTGTGACATGGGCGGCCTCTCAATCGATTGCGGATGATCAGTCCGCGAATATTCAGTTTAAACAAGAACGGGAGTTGAGCGCTTTCGCGCCCTACCCGCCTTGCAATTCTACGTTCAGCCCGAGCGAGCGCATTTCCTTGACGAGCACGTTGAAGCTCTCCGGAATACCCGCTTCGAAACTGTCATCACCGCGGACAATCGCTTCATAAACTTTTGTCCGGCCGGCAACGTCATCGGATTTTACCGTCAACATTTCCTGCAATGTGTATGCAGCGCCGTAAGCTTCGAGCGCCCACACTTCCATCTCACCGAAGCGCTGGCCGCCGAACTGGGCTTTACCGCCAAGTGGCTGCTGCGTGACAAGTGAGTACGGACCGATTGAACGGGCGTGGATTTTGTCGTCAACAAGGTGGTGAAGTTTCAGGAGGTACTTATATCCCACCGTCACTTTACGCTTGAATGTCTCCCCGGTTCGACCGTCGAAAAGCGTCACCTGCCCTGAATCTTCAAGACCGGCTTTTTTCAGCATTTCAACGATGTCGCCTTCATGAGCGCCGTCGAACACAGGCGTCCCGATCGGCACACCGCGCACGAGATTGCCCGCGAGCTCCTTGATCTCTTCATTAGATCGCGGCAGCACCTGCTCTTCCCCATAGATGTCCTTCAACTTGGCGACCATTTCATCGCGGCTCGCATTCCCTGCGTCCCACTGCTCCATGATCGCGCCGATCTGACGGCCCATACCGCGGCAAGCCCAGCCTAAATGGGTCTCCAAAATCTGACCCACATTCATCCGTGACGGCACGCCAAGCGGGTTCAACACGATGTCGACAGGCGTTCCGTCTTCGAGGAACGGCATATCTTCCATCGGCGCAATCTTGGAGATCACACCCTTGTTGCCGTGACGACCAGCCATCTTGTCGCCCGGCTGAAGCTTGCGCTTCACGGCGACAAAGACTTTGACCATCTTCATCACGCCCGGCGGTAACTCGTCGCCGCGCTTCAACTTGTCGACTTTGTCTTCAAAGCGCGCTTCAAGACGGGCTTTGGAGGCGTCATACTGTTTCTTGAGCGCTTCGATTTCAGTCATGACCGCATCATCAGCGATCGCCAGTTTCCACCATTGACCGCGTGACAGTTGCTGGTTCAGCACGTCATCGGTGATCTGACCGCTCTCAAAGCCTTTCGGTCCTGAGACAGCTTGCTTGTTCAGCAGCAGAGGATGCAAACGGCCATAGATGTTGCGCTCAAGAATAGCGAGTTCGTCATCGCGGTCTTTTGCGAGGCGCTCAATTTCTTCCCGCTCAATCGCAATGGCGCGTTCATCTTTGTCGACGCCGTGACGGTTAAAGACACGAACCTCAACAACCGTCCCGGCAACGCCAGGCGGCAGTTTGAGTGACGTATCGCGAACGTCTGCGGCTTTCTCACCAAAGATCGCCCGGAGAAGCTTTTCTTCCGGCGTCATTGGCGACTCGCCTTTTGGCGTGATCTTGCCGCAGAGAATATCGCCCGGATGGACTTCAGCGCCAATGGCGACAATGCCCGCTTCGTCAAGATTTCTGAGCGCTTCTTCCGACACGTTCGGAATATCCCGCGTGATCTCTTCAGGACCAAGCTTGGTGTCCCGCGCCATCACTTCAAACTCTTCGAGGTGGATCGAAGTAAAGACGTCATCGCGCACGATGCGCTCAGAGATCAGGATCGAGTCCTCAAAGTTGTATCCGTTCCACGGCATGAATGCGACGAGCACGTTCTTACCAAGGGCCAGTTCGCCCAGATCCGTTGACGGACCGTCAGCGATAATATCGCCCTCACGGACAATGTCGCCGATCTTCACGAGTGGTCGCTGGTTGATACACGTGTTCTGGTTTGAACGCTGGAATTTGCGAAGGTTGAAGATATCAACACCCGGCTTCGTCGGGTCTGTTTCTTCCGTCGCGCGCACAACAATCCGCTGTGCATCCACCTGCTCGACAACACCTGGACGCTTGGCCGCCACCGCCGCGCCAGAGTCGCGCGCCACGATTGCTTCCATGCCAGTACCGACAAACGGCGCCTCAGCCTGCAACAAAGGCACAGCCTGACGTTGCATGTTCGATCCCATGAGCGCGCGGTTAGCATCATCATTTTCCAGGAACGGAATGAGCGCCGCCGCCACCGAGACAAGCTGCTTCGGTGAAACGTCGATATAGCCAACATCTTCACGCGATACGAGCGTCGCCTCACCGCCGACCCGGCAGTTCACATACTCGTTCATCAATAAGCCATTTTCATCGACTTCAGCATTGGCCTGCGCAATCGCAAAGCGCTGCTCTTCCATCGCAGAAAGATAGACAACGGTGTCTGTGACCTTGCCGTCGGTGACCCGGCGATAAGGGCTTTCGATAAAGCCGTATTTATTGACTTGCGCGTGGGTCGCCAGTGAGTTGATCAGACCGATATTCGGCCCTTCCGGCGTTTCAATCGGACAAATCCGACCATAGTGAGTCGGATGGACGTCGCGGACCTCAAAGCCAGCGCGCTCGCGGGTCAGACCGCCAGGGCCAAGCGCTGAAAGACGACGCTTGTGCGTGATCTCTGACAGCGGGTTGGTCTGATCCATAAACTGCGAAAGCTGTGACGAGCCAAAGAACTCGCGCACGGCGGCGGCAGCTGGTTTTGCATTGATCAGATCATGTGGCATCAACGTATCGAGTTCCGCCGATGACATCCGCTCCTTGATCGCGCGCTCCATGCGAAGGAGGCCGATGCGGTATTGATTTTCCATCAACTCACCAACCGAACGCACCCGGCGATTGCCAAGATTGTCGATATCGTCGATGTCGCCGCGACCGTCACGCAGATTCACCAACGTGTCGAGCACAGAAAGAATATCTTCCTTGCGGAGGGTGCGCAGCGTGTCCTCCGTCTCAAAATCGAGACGGATGTTCATCTTCACCCGGCCAACGGATGAGAGATCATACCGCTCAGGATCGAAGAACAGTGAATAGAAAAGACCTTCCGCCGTCTCAAGGGTTGGCGGCTCGCCCGGACGCATGACCCGGTAAATATCGATCAACGCCATGTCGCGGTTTGAATTTTTGTCCGCGTTGAGCGTGTTGCGCATATAGGCGCCAATATTCACGTGGTCGACATCGATCGTGTCGAACGCATTGATACCCAACTCGGCAAACAGCTCGAGATGTTCCGGCGTAATTTCATTGCCTGCTTCGGCGAAGATTTCACCGTCGTCAAAATTGACAAGGTCAGAAGCAAAATAGCGCCCGACCATCTCTTCTTCAGAAAGCAGGAGATCTTTCAGACCGTCTTCAGCCAGCTTCTTGGCCGCGCGTGGCGTCAGCTTCTTGCCCGCTTCAAACGCAACCTCGCCATTCTTGGCGTTAATCAGATCGCGCTCAACCTTCACGCCTTTCCAGCGTTCCGGGTTGAACGGCATCGTCCAGCCTTCTTTAGTCTTCTTATGCGGAACGCGATCGTAGAATTCGTCCAGGATTTCTTCCTGATCCATGCCCAACGCGTAAAGCAGCGTCGTCGCCGGTAGTTTACGACGGCGGTCAATACGCACATTGACGATATCTTTGACGTCAAATTCAAAGTCGAGCCACGAACCGCGGTAAGGAATAATCCGGGCGCCAAAGAGCAACTTGCCAGATGAGTGCGACTTGCCTTTGTCATGGTCGAAGAATACGCCCGGCGAACGGTGCATCTGAGAGACGATAACGCGCTCGGTGCCGTTAACGATAAAGGTGCCGTTGTCTGTCATGAGCGGCATGTCGCCCATATAGACTTCCTGCTCCTTGATATCCTTGACGGATTTGGCGCCCGTGTCCTCGTCCACCTCAAATACGATCAGGCGCAGCGTCACTTTAAGCGGCGCTGCATAGGTCATGTCGCGCTGCTGACACTCTTCCGTATCATATTTAGGGTCTTCAAATTCATAGGAGACATATTCCAGCGTCGCCTGCTCGGTGAAATCCGAAATCGGAAACACAGAACGGAACACCGCTTCCAACCCGTCGATCTCACGATCTTCAGATTTTATGAAGCGCTGGAGAAATTGCTCATATGAATCTTTTTGAACCTGAATAAGGTTCGGCATGGGAGCCGCATCGCCAATACGACCAAAACTTTTACGAATGCGTTTCTTCTCTACGAAGGATTGCGCCATCTTTTCCTCACGACCGGAAGTCAGTTGCCCTATGCGCATGCGACACGGTTAACGCATGCACAAATGCGCCCGATCGGCCGGAACTGGTTCGACCGCGAGCGCGGGTGGATTTAAAATGTATTCTCGATTAACCGAAGCACGTTAGCCGCAAAACCTGAAGCCGCCGACGGCTCTCCGTCGGCGGCGAAGGGAGTTAATAAGCACGCTCAGGGCTGCTCGCAACCCCTTTTGAGAAAAAAGCGTGCTTTTCCCGAATCTCGAAAGATTCAGATTATTTAAGCTCGACTTTGGCGCCAGCCTCTTCAAGCTTTTTCTTGATTTCTTCAGCTTCAGCCTTAGGCGCGCCTTCTTTGACGGCCTTGCCGCCAGCTTCGACGAGATCTTTAGCTTCTTTCAGGCCTAGACCTGTGATCGCGCGTACTTCCTTGATCACATTGATCTTTTTGTCGCCAGCCGCAACCAGAATGACGTCAAAGTCAGTCTTTTCTTCAGCAGCATCGCCGC
>BQJH01000020.1 GCA_021604605.1 Hyphococcus sp. | reverse complement strand
TATAGCGGTGCTTTTAGCGCTCGCATTTTTCGGCGGTATTATTCTCAATATCATGCCGTGCGTTTTCCCGATCCTTTTTGTCAAAGCTGCATCGATGATGCAGGCTGCAAAGAAAGACCCTGTTACAATACGCAAGCATGGCCTTTTCTATACAGGCGGCGTCCTGGCGATGTTCATCTTTATGGGCAGTATTTTGCTGGCGCTGCGCGCGGGCGGTGAACAGCTTGGCTGGGGCTTTCATTTACAATCCCCATTGGTGGTCGGTCTTTCAGCTTATGTGCTTTTTCTTGTCGGACTTAATCTCGCCGGGCTTTTTTCCGTGGGGGAAAGTATTACGGGCGCAGGCGATACCCTCACAAAACAGAACGGGGCCTCCGGCGCCTTCTTTACCGGCGTGTTGGCGGTGGTAGTTGCGGCGCCGTGCATCGGTCCTTTGTTGACCGCGCCCATGGGCGCCGCCCTGACGCTTTCTCCAGCCGCTGGCATGGCCATTTTTGTTGCGATGGCGCTCGGGTTGGCGGCGCCGTATCTCGCCCTTGCCTATGCGCCCGGTCTGGGGCGGCGTTTGCCAAAACCGGGTCCTTGGATGGCGGTCTTTAAACAGGCGCTTGCATTCCCTGTCTTTGCAGCTGCGGCGTATTTTCTCTGGGTATTCTCACGACAGGCGGGCGAAGGGGCTTTGGCCATCATTTTGATGGGCGCCATTTTGCTGGCCTTCTCCGCTTGGTTGTTTGAGCTCAGCAAAGGCGACGACGTGAAGGCGATCGTTATCAGGGTTGTTTCGGCTCTCGCGGCTTTATTAGCGATTGCGCCCTTAACCCGAATAGAGGCCCGGTCAGCCTCTATCAGCACCGCGCCCGGCGCCTATGGTTCAATCGCAACAGAAGCATATGATGCTGAGGCGTTGGCGAATTATCGGGCGGCGGGAACGCCGGTCTTTATCGACTTTACGGCGGATTGGTGTGTGACTTGCCAGTTCAACAAAATGACTGTTTTGAAAAGCGCGGAGACGGCGGAAGTTTTTCAATCGGCGGGCGCCGTATTGATGGTTGCAGATTGGACGGTAAGGGACCCGAAAATTACCGAGGCGCTTGCCTCATACGGTGCGAGTGGCGTGCCCCTATATGTGGTTTATCCGGCGACTGGCTCTGCGAAAATTTTACCGCCTACATTAACGAAAAAGAACATTCGTGAAGCGTTTTCCGGGCTTTAGGTGGGGTAGCCGGTTAATTCAGAGTATAGGGTTCTTCGCCTCTGGCCGGGTTCATAGCTATGTGTGAGGCTGTCTGCTGTATTTCCTCAGGGGTCGCCGCCGCCAGCTGACGCTCATTTTCCAGCGCTTTCGCTCCAAAAATCATGCACACAGCCGTAATGGCTGCAAGGCGCGGGATGGCGTTTGCGAGAATGGTTGCCAACGGGTTCGGGCGTGTGGGTGTCGATTGCATGATTAATTACTTATTTTGTTTTTGTTAAAACGCGTTGAGATAGATGCCTAAAATCCCTATCAATTTGTTCCTATCACCTCGCAGTCATGAATAAGGCGGCCTTATGAGCGGCGTTTCGAAAACATCTGAGTGGCAATCATTGGCAGATAGCGCAGCCGCTCTCAGTGATATTTCCATGCGGGATATGTTTGCGGAAGATCAAGGCCGGTTTGAGCGCTTTTCTATTGAGGCTGCAGGGCTCTTTCTCGATTATTCAAAAAACAAGATCACAGATGAGGTGGCGGATAAGTTAGCGGCGTTGGCTGTAGCCGTTGATATTGAGGGCGCTCGCAAAGACATGATCGAAGGAAAGTCGATCAATAAAACTGAGAGCCGTGCGGTTTTGCATGTAGCGCTGAGGGACTTTGCGGCTCGCGCCTACCATGTCGATGGAGAAGACGTGTCACAGCCTGTGCGGGCTGAGCGCGATAAAATGAAAAAATTCTGTGCTGACCTTCACCAAGGTATGTTTAAAGGTCATACGGGCAAATCTCTCGACACTGTCGTTAACATAGGGATCGGCGGATCAGACCTTGGCCCGCAAATGGTTGTTGATGCTTTGCGACCATACTGGATAAACGGGCGGCGCGCCTTTTTTGTTTCTAATGTGGATGGTCAACATCTCAGTGATGTTCTGGCGGTGATTGATCCAGAAACAACCCTTTTTGTTGTGGCGTCAAAAACATTCACCACACAGGAAACCCTCGCCAATGCTCAAAGTGCAAAAGCCTGGTTCTTAAACAGCGGCGCGCCGGAAGATTCTGTCGCAAAGCACTTTGTTGCGCTTTCAACAAATGAGGCATCGGTCACCGCTTTTGGTATTGATCCCAAGAATATGTTCCGGTTTTGGGACTGGGTTGGCGGGCGCTATTCGCTCTGGTCGGCCATCGGTCTTTCTATCGCTCTGCAAATTGGCTTTGAGAATTTTGAAAACCTTTTGCGCGGCGCCCATGCCATGGATGAGCATTTTCGTACAGCGCCAGTGAAAGAAAACATGCCGATGATGCTCGCGCTTGTTGGCGTCTGGAATCGTAATTTCCAAGGGGCGGCGGCGCATGCCGTATTGCCCTATGACCAACACCTTCATCGTCTGCCAGCCTATCTGCAGCAGGCGGATATGGAATCAAACGGTAAAACGGTGACGATCGATGGCGCGCCCGTTGGTGTTGAAACCGGGCCGGTCATATTCGGTGAGCCGGGCACCAATGGTCAGCATGCGTTCTACCAGCTATTGCATCAGGGAACGGATATCGTTTCCTCGGATTTCATTGCGCCGGCGCTTAGTCAGTCGCCGCTGGGCGCGCATCATGAAATGCTGTTGTCAAATTTTCTTGCGCAAACCGAGGCCTTGATGCGCGGCAAAACTGAAAAAGAGGTCCGCGCTGAAATGGCGACAGAAGGTCACAGCAAGCCGGAGATTGACGCTCTGGCGCCACATAAGGTCTTTCCGGGTGACCGTCCTTCCAATTCGATTGTTATGGAAAAACTGACGCCGGCAACGCTTGGCGCGTTGATTGCGTTATACGAGCACAAAATATTCTGTCAGGGCGTCATCTGGGGCGTCAATTCTTTTGATCAATGGGGCGTTGAGTTAGGCAAGGTGTTGGCGAAATCAATCCTGCCTGAGATCGCTGCAATTGCCGCACAAGCTCAGCATGTAACGGATCACGATGCGTCCACAAACGGCCTTATTAATTGGATAAATGAGATACGAACGAATAATAAGGGAGAATAATATGCGCCAGGTTTTGGTAGTTTTCGCGGCGGCGTTATTTTCTTTTGCTTTATTAAGTGATGCGCAGGCGCAGAAAAAAGCAAAAATTTCAACATCAATGGGCGACATTCTCGTGGAGCTTTACCCCGACGATGCGCCGGAAAGTGTCGCCAATTTTTTGCAATATGCAACGACCGGACACTATGACCGAACGATCGTTCACCGGGTTGTGAAAGATTATCTTATTCAGGGCGGGGGATACTCCAAATATTTTAATCAACGCGTGTTGCGTGAGCCTATTGTCTATGAGGGTGATAATGGGCTGAAGAACAAGCGCGGTGCGCTTTCCATGGCCCGCGGCGACAGCCCGGATAGTGCGCAAGCGCAATGGTTTATCAACATTACTGACAATACGGCGCTGGATCATCGTGTCACAGATCTTGGGCCGATTTACGGCTATGCAGTGTTTGGCAAGGTCATTGAAGGCCTGGATGTAGTCGATGCGATCGGCAGTGTAGAAACCGGACCGGGAGGTGATTTCGATGCGGAAGTGCCTGTCGAGCCGGTGATTATCCTACGGGTTGATCCAATAGACTAAAGGCTGAATAATCTCTGCCCGGAGGGAAGAGTTTATAGGGAGGGTCGTGATCATGCGCCGTCTGTTCTCGATTGTTGTTATTTTATTTTCTGTTCAATCGTTTGGTTTTGCTTCCGCCGAAGAAGAGCCGCTAAAAACCGGTCGGTATATAGAAACTATAAAACTCTCTGAACTCTTTGACGCTGGTGAAGCTTCTGCATTCGGCGACATAATGGAGCCAGACCACACAATACCTTTTAATGTGTATGTGCCGGAAAATTATGACCCGGAAAATCCGCCGGGGCTTTTAGTGTATGTCAGTCCGACTAAAAGCGGCCAGCTGCCAAAAATGTGGGAGCCGGTTATGTCGCAGCGCAATCTCATTTGGGTGAGTGTCAGTAAATCCGGCAATGGTGTTCCGGCTTTGCGACGGATCGTTGAAGCGAGCATTTCGCCGGCATTCATCACCCGAACACATGAGATTGATCCTGAGCGAATTTATGTTTCAGGTTTTTCTGGCGGTGGTAAGATTTCCAGCCTGGTCGCGACGTATTATGCGGACCTTTTCAAGGGCGCGATCTATATTTGTGGTGTCAGACCATGGGAACACAACCCGCCGGAACTGTTTGAACAAATCAAACAGAACAGATTTGTCTTTCTCTCTGGCTCTCAAGATTTCAATCTCAATCAGACCCGTCAAATCCATAGGCGCTATCAGGAGGCGGGAGTGGCGAACATTAAGCTGATGGTTATCAACAATATGGCTCATTCTCTGCCGGATGGCGAAAAATATAATGAAGCCTTGTCATTTCTCGACGACGTTGCGCCGCAGCCGTTAGTCACAGGAGGGTGGGCTGACAGTGCAAAACCCGGCCTGAACCCGGACTACGCCCCCTGATGCTTTTAGCAGAAAATTGCGCTATATGTTCCTCTCCACAAAAGTGGGTTGTTGAGTAATTAGGCCAAAATCGCCCGCAAGAGGCGTAAGATGTGGGCGGCAGTGCAAGGCTGTCCATGTCAGGCAAAAGCCGGAGGGATAATAATGGCGACGCGGACCGCGTTCTTGCAGGTTATTTTGACCGTCTTTGCGGTTTTCACGATTGAGGCGCCATTGGTGTTGGCGGCTGATGGATCAGCGCGTTCTGGTGAGGAAGCGACAACGAAATCGCCCCCTCTGCAAATGGGGCGATATGTGGAGACAATCGCGCTAACGGACCTCATCGGCGAAGCGGGCATGAAAAGTTTTGCGCCGTTTATGGATTCGGATCATCTGATTGAGTTCGATGTGTACGTGCCAAAGACGTATCACGCGTCTCGCCCTGCAGGGTTGATGGTTTATGTCAGCCCGACAGCAGTTGGTAAGATTCCAACGCGTTGGAAGCAGATTATTGCAGAGCGCAACTTGATTTGGGTCAGCGTCAATAAATCCGGCAACAACATGTCGCTCTACCGCCGGATGATTGAGGCAAGTATTTCCCCTGCCTATATCGCGAAAAATTACGAGATTGATCCTTCGCGGGTTTACATTTCAGGATTTTCCGGTGGTGGTCGTGTCTCAAGCCTTGCGGCGACATTTTATCCCCAGCTTTTTAACGGCGCGATTTTTATGTCGGGCGTTGATCCATGGGGGGTTAACCCGCCAGCGCTGATGCCGTTGATCAAGAATAACCGATTTGTTTTCATTACCGGTTCAAACGATTTCAATCTGCATGAGACGCGCGACGTGTTTCATTCCTATGAAGAGGCTGGGATAGAGCAGGTTAAGTTGATGGTGATCAACAATTTGGCCCATGATATTCCCGGCGCCGGTAAATTAGATGAAGCGCTTGAGTTTCTCGATTTGGGCGCTCAATTGTCACCCGCCCCTTAGGTGTTTCCAAAGGCCCCGCCTGGTCTCTCAAAGTAAAACCTGACGCGCCTGGCATTGCTCCATGGCGCGCCATCGGCTATCCCGCCATCTATGGCGAAGAAACAAAAGATATTTAAGCCCAAGGCGCGCGTCCCGCGCGGATTTCGTGACCGTCTCGGCGCTGAGTTAATCTCTGAGCGAGAGATGCTGGCGCGCATCAGCGCGGTTTATGAGGCCCATGGGTTTGACCCATTGGAAACCCCTGCGCTGGAATATACCGATGCGCTGGGTAAATTCTTGCCTGATGTCGACCGGCCGAATGAGGGCGTCTTCTCCCTTACCGATGACGATGATCAATGGATGAGCTTGCGCTATGATCTGACGGCGCCGTTGGCGCGGTTCGTGGCGGAAAATTATGACGGCTTGCCCAAGCCCTTTCGCCGTTATCAGGTTGGCCCGGTTTGGCGCAATGAAAAGCCGGGGCCAGGGCGCTTTCGCCAGTTCACGCAATGTGACGCCGACACTGTCGGTGCGCCCGCGCCTTACGCGGATGCTGAGATGTGCATGCTCTTTGCCGATGTCATTGAGGCGGCGGGGATATCAACCGATGATTTTTTCATCAGGGTGAGTAACCGTAAAATTGTTGACGGGTTGTTTGAAAAAATTGCCCTTGATGGAGAGGCGGACGCGCAAACACGCCTGACCGTTATGCGCTCAATGGACAAGTTTGATCGTCTTGGGGCTGAGGGTGTGGCGTTGCTCTTGGGACCAGGTCGTAAAGACGCGTCCGGTGACTTTACCGATGGCGCCGGCCTTGATGATCAAAGGATAGAAACAGTCCTGTCGTTTTTAGCATCCGGACCGGAAAGTTCTAAGCGAGATACGCTTGATGTTATTGCAGAAATTTTAGGCGATACAAAAAGCGGTGAAGTGGGGCTTGATGAGCTTATAGGCATTAAGGCCTCGGCCCCTGATTTTGAGACGCGTCCGATCTTGTTCGATTGTTCGGTCATTCGCGGGCTTGAATATTATACCGGGCCGGTTTTCGAAGCTGAACTGACCTTTGAAGCGAAGGATGACAAAGGTCGTCCGGTTCAGTTTGGTTCTGTCGGCGGTGGTGGGCGCTATGATGGCCTCGTCAAACGATTTAAAGGCGTTGAAGTGCCTGCGGTCGGGATTTCTGTCGGTATATCGCGCTTGCTGACGGCTTTGGAGTATAAGCAAGAAGCGGCTCCAGCGGCTCAGGGGCCCGTTGTGGTGCTTGCCTTGGAAAAAGACCGGATGGCTACATATCAGACGATGGCGGCGGAATTGCGCAATGCGGGCGTGCGCGCCGAAGTTTATCTTGGCGGGTCAAACTTTGCCAAACAATTGAAATATGCTGACAAGCGCGCGGCGCCGGTGGCTGTTATTCAAGGCGAGGACGAGCGTACCAAAGGCGAAATAACGATAAAGGATCTCGTATTGGGCGCCGCGCTGTCAAAAAATATTGAAGACAATAAAGAGTGGCGTGAAGATCAACCGGCACAGTTTACTGCGCCGCGTTCGGGCCTTGTGGATGCAGTGAAAAAAACACTCGCCCGTCACGGGTAACAAACCCGTCAATTCCAATCTACATGGTTTTACCGCTCAGGCAAAAACAATCAAAACACCGGATATTGTCAGAACAGAGAGTATCGTCGTCACACTGATCGCGGCGGCGGTCTCTGTTTGGTAAATACCGTATTGGCTCGCCATGATGAAACAGCCAACGCCAGAGGGCACAAAAACAAAAAGCGCCAGCGCCCCGAGATATGCAGGATCATTGACCTGTAAAAGATATGCTACACCAAGGGCGATAATTGGCAACACGATGAGTTTTAGAATCGCGATTGACGAGACCCGGCCTGCGGCCTGTGCGATAGGCGGGAACTGATGTGTGGCGAGAAACAATCCCATGGAGAAGAGAGCGGTCGGTCCTGCTGCGCGTCCTAAAAGAGAGAAAAACGTTTCAAACGGACCGGTCAAAGGCAAACCCAATGCGGAATAAAGGAAACCGGCAACCATCCCCAACACCAGCGGGTTGCGCGCCGGGCCGGAAAAATATCCGAGTAGGTTTTTGCCGCCTTCTTTGCGCGGGGCCATCAAAGCCGCGCCTATGGCGATCACCGCAATGCCTTCAACCAGCATCAGGACGATAAAGGGCCGCGCCCACCCTTCAATCGATAGCGCAATCGGGAGCCCGAGAAAAACAGCATTGCCTAAGGTTGAAGAAAACGCATGGGCCCCAGCTTCAGGTTTCGTCAAAGAGAACATTCTCTGCGTCAGGAGATATCCGCCAATCAGAATAACGAAGGCGGCGACGCCATAAGATAGGGCTATCGCAACATCTGCTGCGCCGGGCGGTGTCGCATTGGCGGTAAGGCCAAAGAGCGCTGCTGGCATGGCGAAGCGGAATACGAATTTGTTGAGCGCTTGTGAATCACCGAGATTCATAAATCCGAAACGACCAGCAATCAGTCCGGCGGCGATGATGCCGAACACCGGCAACGCAGTAGAAATGACAGCATCCATGATGGCGAGCCCTTTGGGTGGCGAAGAGTGTGAGTTGCGACAAGAGAGTGGTTGTCGAAGCGCACAGTGTCTCAATCGGTTGAAGGCTCGCGTCAAGGCAGCTTGTAATGAAATGACGGAAAAGCGCACGGCCCCGGCAAAGCCTGTAGAACTCGATGCTCCAGGCTGGAGGCAAACGGGGACATAATGCCGGACGGACCCTTGAGCCTGACCTCCCGGGGGCTGGGGGCGATGGTTAAAACCGGAAATTCCTGCGCATTGCCCGCCCGGCAAAGGCATAGTGAGGGTCGAATGGGGCGGAGACAGGGATCAATTAAGGCTTTTTTAAGAACATCATACCCGTAAGGGTTGCATTTTAAGGGGTTGCGCCTTGCCGTTTTAACCGGTGCGGGAGAAGATAGCGGCGATGAAAACGCAAAAAACGAGTCCCGCAAAAACCGCCGCTCAAAAGTCTCGCCGACCAGAGCCGGTTGCTTTTAATCGATCAGAACTGACCCGGATTTTGGGTGTTTATGGCCAGTTTGTCGCCGCCGGAGATTGGCGTGATTATGCGATTGATTGTCTTGAGGATGCGGCTGTGTTTTCGATTTTTCGTCAGGCTTCTGAAATGCCGCTTTACCGAATAGAAAAGCGCCCCAAGCTCGCGCGGAAACAAGGCGCCTATCTTGTGGTGTCGATGAGCGGCGCCATCTTAAAGCGCGGCCATGATCTGGGACAGGTCTTGCGTGTCTTTGACAAGCAGAAGCTAAAGCTGGCGACTTGAGCCTTGCACAGATTAATGACGTCTAGTTGAAGGAGTGTGATTTGCCCGCATCAGGCGCGCATGCTTCCAGGGTCTCAACAAAGATATGGCGTTGCGCATGGGAGCCGCCGACTTTGTAAAGTTCCGGCATCAGGGTGCTTAGCTTTTCACCAGCCTGATCCTTTTGGCCTTTTGCAAAAGCATTTAAGGCTTCTGCCGTCGGGATTGTGAGGTCACGCCAGAGATGCCCGACAGAACCATCAAGGCATTCTGCATGCGTCCGCATGGAGGTCAGAAAACTATCCGCCTCGCCGCTATTACCAGCTCGCGCCAGAGCATAAAGATAATGCAAATCATGAAACGCGAAAATGTGTTCGCCCGCCCTGGCGCGGGCCTGATTGACCACAGGCGCCCATCGTTCGCCAACATCGGCGCCGCGCAATTCCAAACGCCACAACATGGAAACAGCGCCGATTTGTTCTTGCGGGAATTCCGGCCACGCTCCCCAGAGGCGATCGTCAAAAATCTTCAGCGCTTCATCATGGCGGCCCAGCGACAACCGAAACAGTGCGGCGTGCCAGTAATTATGATCGCGAATAAAGACGCCCTTTTTCTCCCAAGTATGCGAACAATGATCGAGCCATTTGGCGCCTTCTTTGGCGCGTCCTTGGGTCTCCATGACATGGGCGACAGCGTGATGCGCCCAGGCGTCGTCAATTGAAATTTCAACGGCGCGCAGGCCTTCTTCTTCAGCCTTTTCCAATTGGTGGTTTTGCTCAAGGGCGAAAGCGATCATGCCATGGGCGTAGGGTGTATCTTCATGGGCGATGGCCGCGCGTTGCCCGAAGCGCAAAAGCGCGCCCTGATCGCCAAGGTTAAAGGCGTGATACTGGCCCCATTTTAACGCGCATAAATCAGCGGGCCACCGCACGGTGAGATCATCAAGTACTGTCCGCGCTGTTTGAAAGTCTTTTGCCGCCCATGCATTGACGGCTGAACAAAAAAGTTGTTCGCGCAGACTGGCGTTCCTGACGCAGGCGTTCATATTTGTCAGGTAAGGTTTTGCAAACTCCCATCCTTCCGCGCCTTCAAAGGCGAGATGCAGCGCCGCTGCGTGGGCGTTGATCAGTGCTGCGCCGGGATTGTTGTCAGCAATCTCAAAAAGCGCGCGTAAATTCGCGCCATAGCTCAAAAATTCTGCGACATAGGCATTATAGCCCGCAACGGCGTCAGCATCTGCGCCGCTGACCGGCAAATCAAAACAATCACATATACTCATGGGGAATGCTTTTAAGCGCTGTGTATTCAATCAGCAATTTTAAAGTGCTGACGCGATTGTCACGGTTTGGTTAGAAATGCTCTGAGACCCACGAAAAAACCCCCGCCGAAGCGGGGGTTTTATAGGGTGTTCAATTGGCGCCTGTTAGTCGCGCGCGCCAAATAGATTCATTAAGATGGTAAAAATATTGATGATAGAGATGTAAAGAGACAAAGCGCCATGTACAGCAGCGACCTTGAGTACACCTTCATTGCTGGTTGACAAATAAAGGGACTTCAATGCTTGAGTGTTAAATGCTATTGCTGCACCCATCAACAGTAAGAAACCAACTGACATAATCATTTGCAGCCCTGTTGCTTGGAACAATAGGCCATTAATCATCAAGACCGCGAAGACACCAATGACTGCAAAACGCAAGAATGATCCTACAGGTGTTAAATCAACTTTTGTGGTGTAGCCCCAAAGACTCATACCACCGAACGAAAGAGCTGTAATAAAGAAAATTCTAGCGATGCTTTCTCCGGTAAAATTCAGCCCAATTGATCCCAGCGATGCACCAATAAGAGTCACGATGGTCCAATAAAATATTTGTGCGCCTTGGGGCGTTCGACCAATTGGCACAAAGTAATTCAGAAGCAAAATTGCTACCGGCGACCATGAAACTATTGAGCCAAGCGGAGTCGGCGCATAGGCGCCATATTGTGGCACATACACAAACAACGCATCACGGATTGCTGGAACTGTTGATACGGCAAAAGCTAGTAGCCCGCTAACAACTAATCCTACTGCAATGTAGTTATAAACGCCGAGCATATATTGGCGCAGGCCTTCATCAATGGCGGCGCCTGTACGGGCGTCGGCAACGGATGCGCCGAATTGTCTGCGGGGGTCATTCATAACAGTCGATCCTTTCAATTTCTTCTGATCGAAATACTCTTCACCGCGCGATGCGGATCAATTGCTTCATAATATCGGGGGTCGCGCCCTCTCAATCAAGGGGGAGCGCGGCGAATTTTGACCGACGGCAAACAGCGTTAACACTTTATGATCATTGAGTGTTTCGGCTCTCGCTCGCGGTTTTAAGCCGCTAGAATGAACCGTGCGGCGTAAAACCCGTCCATCCCGCCTTTTTCCGCGAGCATGGAAGGTAGGGTTCTGAGATCGCCATGGCGATTAATCGCCTCGCCAAAACCACTGATCTCATCTGCGGTGACGGCCTTGCGGGTCAGTTTGTCATGGCGTTTGAGCGCTGCTTGCGCCTGTTTTTCACCTTCAGCGGCCTGCAAAGAGCAAACACAGTAAATCAGTGTCCCGCCCGGTTTAAGAAGGCTCAACGCATGGTCAATCATCCGCGCCTGAAGGCTGGTTAAGGCTGCGATGTCCGTTTCATGTTTGACCCAGGGGATATCGGGGTGGCGACGGATTGTGCCGGTGGCGGAGCAGGGGGCGTCGAGCAAAATAGCATCCGCTTTTTCATCCGGGCTCCAGCGCAAAACATCTTCCGTTACAATCGCCGCCGTCAAACCTGTGCGCCCAAGGTTTTCTCTGACGCGCTGAAGCCTCGGATCGGAGATATCGACGCTGATCACTTCAGCGCCAGCGGCGGCGAGTTGCAGCGTCTTGCCGCCGGGCGCCGCGCAAAGGTCAAACACTTTCTTGCCAGAGACATCACCAAGAAGTCTTGTCGGAAGGCTCGCCGCCGTGTCCTGCACCCACCAGACGCCATCTCCAAACCCATCAAGTTTTTTCACGTCACTGATGTTGCGCAACCTTAGTGATCCAGTTGGCAATGTCTCCGCTTGCAGGCGATCAGCCCAAAGCGTAGCGTCCGCCGGATTTTTCAATGTTAGATCAAGCGGGGGTTCCTGGCGGTGCGCTTCTGCAATTGCTCGCGTTCCTTGCGGACCATAGTTGCGCTCCCATGATCGCCACATCCAGGCTGGCGTGTCCGCCCGTGCGGGTACTTTTTCAAGCGCGGCTGTGCCGGCTTTTGCCACCTTGCGTGCGACGGCGTTTATCAACTTTGCATAGCCGGCGATTTCTTTCCGATCACCGGCAAGGGTGACGGCGGTGGAGACGGCGGCATGGTCCGGTGTGCCCAAGAACAAAGTCTGGGCGGCGGCCAGCCGCAAAATATCCATGACCCGCGCCAGTTTTTTCGGTAGGGGCCTGTCGATATAGGCGCCCAGCAAGTGATCAATCGTCCCGCGTCGCCGTAAAACCGTGACGGTCAAGGCGTACGCAAAACTTCGGTCCGGCCCTTCAAGCTCATCAAATGAGATACAGGCGCTGAGGGCCTCATCCAGCAGGAACCCGCGTCGAATACGGGCAAGCAGATCAAGGGCTGCGCGGCGGGAATCGAGGCCCGACGCAGATGTTGAGGTAGGCGCCGGTGAAGCCGACGATGTAGACGCTGGGGGGCCAGAGGGGGGATTTTTGTGCTCCATAACCCGCCGTAAACCACGCCGGGCGCCGAATGTCATTAGAAAAGAACCAGTTGCGCCCTCTCTTTGTGCTCCTCTTTGCAGCCGCTGGTTTTTTCGCCTATGCTGGCGTTAACCATATAGTCCAATTTTGGGGAAGGTCGGGGTTATGAAAAAGAGTATTGCTGCATTCTGTGCGGCGTCACTGATGATGACAGGGATGGCTGCGCTGATGACGACGAGCGCCTCAGCGCAAAATGCGATGTCGGGGGCGACGCAGGCGCAATCACCGATAGCCAATCCTACGGGAACGATCCCAAATTTTGACACAAAAAATATTGGTCCGATTCTGAATGAGCTCGGGATTACCTGGCAGGCGGGAGCGCTTGAAAATGGCAATCCGCTGATTGCGGCGAATGCAGGCGGTGAGCTGATTTTTTATATGCTCCCATCTGCTTGCAGGGGGCAAGGCGCTACTCAATGTGCCGGCTTGAGCATTAGCGCAATCTTTGAAGGAAACGCTAATCCACAGACTGTAAACGCATTTAACAATCGCTATGCATTTTCCAGCGCGGGTGTTGATGCGTCTGGCTCAGCTTACATTGGGCGATATGAAGTCGCTGACTACGGTACAGCGCGCGGTAATGTAGCAAGTTCTCTTTTGAATTTTTTATCTCAGGCAGATAAATTCCGAGCTGAACTTGCTTCTGCAGGGCGCACGGTTTCGCTTGATGGCTATGCGGATGATCTTTCAGCGTCATATCTGAACCGCGTTGGGGTTACTCAAATGACAGGCGTTGACATGCGCACGGAGAATTTGATTGAGCTCCACCAACAAGGTTTCGAAGAAGCAGCCAATGAAATCAAAAAGTTGATTTCTGACAAGGCGGCGCCACGGAACAAAATTGATAATGATTTGAAAAAGTAGTCTGCAAATTTCTGTCTATTCAAAAGAGCGCCTAAAGGCGCTCTTTTTTGTGCGCGACTTACCCGGCGAGCCTGTGAATCGCTTCGACCAACGCATTTTCATCGATTGGTTTTGCGACATGGCCATCCAGCCCTGCAGCAAGGTATTCATCAACCTGATGCGACATCGCATTAGCGGTGAGCGCGAGGATAGGCGTTCTGGGGCGGGGCAGGTTTTCTTCAAGCGCGCGAATTTGCGTTGTCGCTTCAACACCGTCCATTTCGGGCATTTGAATATCCATCAGGATGATATCATAAGCGCTTTCGCGCCATGCCTCGATGGCCTGGCGTCCATCTGAAACGATCTTGAGATTTGACTTTAATGGTTTCAATAACTGTTTCAGCGCCAGTTGATTGATCTGGTTATCTTCTGCGGCAAGAATATTGAGCGCGCGTGGCGCCGTGATGGGGGTATCATTTGCGATGCGAGCATTTTGGATTGGCGCCTGATGTGCGCTGAGGACTAACGGCACAGCGAAACTGAAACGTGATCCTTTCCCAAGTGTCGTATCAACATCAATCCACCCGCTCATCAAGCTGACAAGCTCACGAGATATAGCGAGCCCGAGACCGGTCCCGCCTACAGCGCGCGTAAGGGAGTCATCGCCTTGCACAAAAGGTTTGAACATTTCTTTGGCTTGTATGGCGTCCATTCCTACACCCGTGTCTTCGACAGTGAACACAAGCTCTTCGCCAGTTGTGCTTCTCGCAGGACAGTTATGCAGGCTGATTGTAACGGCGCCGGTTCTGGTGAACTTCAAAGCATTCGAAACGAGATTACAAAGAACCTGCCGGATTCGAATGGCGTCGCCAATAACTTCAATATTGACGTCGTTGCCGTAAGCACAATGCAGTTCGATGCCTTTTTCGGCGGCATTGTGAGCGTAAAGAGACTTTACGGCTTCTATGACTTCAACTGGTTGATAGGGCGCCGTTGTTATGACGAGTTTGTCAGTTTCGATTTTTGACAGGTCAAGAATGTCATTGAGTAACGTCGTTAGGGCTTCACCGGACTGGTCGATAATTTTTAAAAGAGAGCGCTGCTCGTCATTTAACGGCGTGCGTGACAAGGCCTGGCAAAGCCCCAAAACACCGTTCATAGGCGTTCGAATTTCATGGCTCATATTTGCAAGGAATGCGCTTTTTGCTTTGTTTCCTGCTTCTGCGCGCTCACGGGCGGCCGTCAAGAAACCTGTGACTTGATTAATTTCTCTTTGGAAAACGCCAAGAGTAATCATCAGACCGGCTGTTAAGATGATCAGGGGCAGTGTTGTCCAAAATGACAGGTAGGCAGGTTGTAAAAGCAAGTAGGTGGCTATTACCAAAAGCGCTGCAACAATGCCTGACCGGAGGCCGACAAGTATGGTCGCTAATATTGGAACAGCCGGAAGGTAATATGACGCTTCAATGTGTGCTCCGCCGCCGCCGAGGGCAGTATTCAGAAGATGCGCGTAAAGAACAATAATAAGGCCGAGAGCAAAAGTTTTGAGCCGTTGGAACTTATACGCGAACAAGGGCGCAAACCCAATCAACACAGGTACTAATACTCCGCCAATAGCAAATTGAGGGCCATGGGCATAATTAACAGGTGCTGAAATGGTTCCGGAAATCGCCCCCAAAAGCCCAATCGTAATGCATAGGACGCCGAACACGCGCCTTTGCGATACCAGCATAAAATCAAACGTGTCAGTCTCTGGCCAATAGGCGGATTTGAGCATGCTCATGTAGGTGACTTTCAGCGAAACGCTGAAGGTTAACAAAATAAACTGAATGCGCAGTTAACCTTGGATTAGTCAGAGAGATGGCGCTGAAGGGACGAAGAAGCCTTTGATCTATTCAGCTTCCTGCGCCTTTTTGCTCTGCCAGGGCGGCCAGTAACCATGCCCTGGAAACGCGCCAGTCCCGTTTTACCGTCGAAGCTGAGCATCCGATCACTTCAGCAATTTCCTCTATGGAAAGACCGCCATAATACCGCATTTCAACAATTCGAGCCCGGTTCTCGTTTAAAGATTTAAGTCGTAACAGCGCATATTCCAGTTGATGAATATCCACACTTTCTGGCGCCTCTATGAGGTGGGTGATAAGGGTGACCTTTTGGTGCTGTCTTTTATCTGAGGCGTGTTTGCGCGCATGATCGATGAGGACGCGGCGCATGGTTCTGGCGGAGAGCGCCAGAAAATGCGCTTTGTCATGAAACTCGATCTTTTCGGTGTTAATGACCCGCATCACAGCTTCATTAACGAGATCGCCCGTCGTGAGAGAAATATCTCCCTCGCCCCGCAACAGGGTTGCGGAGATTTTCCGAAGCTCGACATATAATCGATTAAATAATTCGTCCCGTGACCCGATGTCTCCTGCTTGCCAGGCATGCAAGAGTGCTGTGGCTGTTTCATCATCAAGTCCGGACACTCAACACTCCCAAACCAGCCAACTTGTCGGAACCCGTCGTTTTTCGCAATATGAGTTCGCAAAAAATAGATTTACCCTGCTGGTGAACGTGTGTGACTTTGCCCAGCAGGTATAGTCAAAAAGACGTTTAAGGCAAAAAAGAATGTCAAATTCAGAAAAGTCAGATGCCAAAGCGTTAGCCTTGTTTGAGCAATCGCTTGATCAGCCATCCCAACAGCGGGCGGATTGGATTCGCGCCGCCGCCGGAAGCGATGAAAAACTGTGTGAGAAGGCGCTCAGCTATTTGTCCCATGACAAAAGCGCCGGTTTTGCGTTTCAAACGGGCGGCGCGCTTCAAGAGACATTGGATGATGTAGGCATGCCCGAGCAGATTGGCGCCTACAAGGTCGTTGGCTTGATCGGCAGGGGCGGTATGGGCGCGGTTTATCGGTGCCAGCGCGCCAGCGGAGATTTTGACCATGATGTAGCGATTAAAGTCATCCGCCCCGGCGTCTTGTCAGATCAGCTTATCGCCCGTTTTCAAAATGAACGCCAAACACTCGCCAGATTATCTCACCCAAACATTGCACGCCTTTTTGATGGTGGAACATTGGAGAACGGTGCGCCTTTTATTGTCATGGAATATATTGACGGGCTGCCGATTACAGACTGGGCGGATAAAAACAACGCATCAACGGAGCAACGATTTGATCTTTTTAAATCTGTGTGTGCTGCGGTTGGCCATGCACACCAGAATTTGATTATCCATCGCGATATCTCACCCTCTAATGTGCTGGTTGATAAGGCGGGGCAGGTTAAACTGATTGACTTTGGTATCGCCAAGTCCACCGAAGAAGCGCCTGCCCCTGCGAGCAAGGGCAACTCTCTACCGAGTTTGAGTTTTACACCGGGCTTTGCCGCCCCTGAGCGCTCAAAAGGAAACGGCGCCAATACGCTTTCTGATATTTATTCCCTTGGGAAACTTCTCGCCGCATTGATGGGCTCAACTGATACAGGCGCCGATTTACAAGCGATCATCAACAAGGCTGCCGCAACAGCGCCTGAAGATCGTTATCTATCCGTTAGTTCTCTGGTTGACGATGTGGAGAACTGCCAGCGAGGCTTTCCGGTTGATGCTGTGCCTCGTTCCGGCGCCTATTGGCTCGGTAAATTTGTCTCACGGCATAAAGCAGGGGCGCTATTAACGGGGGTTGCCCTTGCCGGATTGATTGCTGCGTTTACAACGACCCTTATACAATATCAGCGGGCGGAAGCAGCGCGTGTGGAGGCGGATAAGAGGTTTAGCGAAACCCGCGAGCTCACCAGCTTCCTGCTCAATGATCTTGGCGAGGATTTATCGAAACTGCCCGGGACGCTTGTTCTGACAAAGAAAGTTTCCGACACGTCGTCGAAATATCTGGAAATCTTGTCACGCGCTTCTGTCTCAGACCCTGAGATTAAACTCGATTATGCAAAGGGCCTCGCACAACTTGGCGATATTCTCACGCAGGCTGGCGGGCAAAATCTTGGTGACCCGGAACAAGGGATTGAACATTTTGAAGACAGCATAAAAGTCCTGACCGAATTGGCCGCATCGGGCTCGCCCAGTGATGAGGTTATGCAAATGCTGGCGGAAACGCACATGATAAGAGCCTATGCCCATCGCTTTTATTACGGCTCCTGGGAAGAGACAGCAAAAGCCATTGATGTTGCAAGGCCGATTTTTCAGCGTTTACTGGAGAATGACCCGAGCAACATGGAATTAAAAACAGCGCTTCTGGATTTGCGATTTGAGGAGTGGATGTATGGCAACAGTTTGACGGCGCCAGAAGATATTACTCTTGATGCTGATATACTATCTTTGAAGAAGGATGTTGAGAAAACTTTTGAAGGCGACCTCGCTAATGACGATTACATCATTAGTTATGGGGCGTTTTTATATCTCATGGCTGCTTCCATCAATGAAAAGTGGAACGGTGATGAGATTAAGCCCATTCCGGTTTCTGAGCGGGAAGAGTATGAAACACTTCTTGGGTTTATGGAGATAGGTTTTGAGTATATGCATCAAAACCTTTTGGATAACCCAACAAACCCTGAAGATATCTACGCGTTTTTCTGGGCGCTGGAAGTTTATGTCAACGGCTATACGCGCCTGGTTGAATGGCGCCCCAATATCGCGTCGCTGGCTGAGTTGGCGGGCCAACGAGGTGAACCGCTAACGCGTGAGATCCTCGCACAAGAGGTGCAAAAAAATCCTGACTTCCGTTTTGGTTTAGACAGAGCCAAAACAATTGAAACCTATCTTGAAACGGCGGATGAACTTTTGGAACGGTTGAAGCCTTTCGATGATAACACGTATTCCTACCTACAAGTTGTCTATTCCACATACTCCAACCGTTATGGGCTCAACCTTGCGCTTAAATTTAATCTGGATGCGGCGGAAGAATTTTTGTTAAGCGCTCTATCTGTACCTGAAGGGTATTTACAGATTGCGCCGGAAAATGAACGCGTCCGCCTTGAGGTCGTTAGCTTGAAAATTGAGCTTGCCTATTTGCTGCTCAATCGGGGTGAGATTTTTGGAGAGAATGAAGCGGACAGAATATGTACGACGCTTGATGCAGCTGCAGAGCTCAATCAATTCGGTGAAGATACGGATGTCGCTGCGGATTGGATTTTGTCCCACCAAACCCGGATTGTTGATTTAAAAAGCAGGGCGCGGTGCAATTGATCGCCAAAAACACCAATAACGAGCGTTTTGTCATGCTGCGTACGCTCGTCATTTTCTTTTGACCCGGTTTTCTGAAAACTCACGCTTATACAGATAGGACGCCTCGGTCTGCTCAGGTGCTAGGAATTCTGGGCAGGTCTGACGCGTCCCTGTCGGCCTTTACGACATTTGTGGGAGTACGTCGTTAAAGGTATTGCAGGGGGAGAAGTGGGGCCGACCTTCAGTTCGAGGGTCGGCTTTCGCTGTTTCAGGGGCGGCAAGAACTGACAGCTCCCTCGGGAATATTCAGGCGTCGCTAAATTGATCGAAAAAGTGGTGGGCGCACCGGGTTTCGAACCTGGGACCTCTACCATGTCAAGGTAGCGCTCTACCCCTGAGCTATGCGCCCGACCGGTCATGGGTGTCAGACCGTCGAAGGTCGGGTCTCTAACGACAAATTTATGCGGGTGCAAGCCTGTGAGCGGCCGGGTTTAGCAATATTCTGACTTGTCGGATTAAGCGACGAGCCGGTCGACCTCTTGGACGAGGTCTTTGAGATGAAATGGTTTGGAGAGCACTTTGGCGTCTTCCGGCGCCTGATTGGCGGCGTTGAGGGCCACAGCGGCAAAACCTGTGATGAACATGATGTTCATTTCCGGGTCAATTTCAGCGGCGCGGCGGGCAAGTTCAATCCCGTCCATGACCGGCATGACAATATCAGTTAAGAGAAGGTCGAACTCACGCAGCTGCAATTCCGTCAGCGCCTCATCGCCCTGTGATGCGTCAACAACCGTATGACCGGCCCGTTCCAGCGCTTTTTTCAAAAAGCTCCGCATCGAGTCATCGTCTTCCGCCAAAAGAATAGCCGCCATTCGGTTTCGCCTCTCCATTGCTCAATCGACCTGTTCAAGATTAGGATCAATTTTCGCCTAATCCCCGAAACGATAAGCAGAATGCAATTTTCGCTCCTTCGTAAGGGTAATATGCCCTGTGACCTTAACGAATCCTGCAAACTTACGTTAACATGCCTCAAGTCGTATCATTTTCAAGCACGGAATGGCCATGAATGAACCCTCAAATGCAAGCGGAAATTACTCTGAGGGCGATGGTGTGGAAATATTGCACCCCGAAGTCCTGGAATCGCCGTTGATTTTTGCCTCCCCCCATTCCGGGCGCGATTATCCCGATGATTTGTTAAGGAAATCCCAGCTTGACCGGCATGCCTTGCGTCAGTCGGAAGACAGCTATGTGGACCTCTTGTTCAATGATGCGCCGCGATATGGCGCGCCGTTGCTGAGGGCGCTGTTCCCGCGCGCCTATGTGGACGTCAATCGGGCCCGGGATGAAATTGACCCGCGGATGTTCGCCGACAGCATCCCGAAATCTGCCGATACCCGCACCAGCCGCGTGATCGCGGGGCTTGGCGTCATCCCCAGGATCGTCGCCGACGGGCAGGATATTTACAGCCGCAAACTGTTTTATAAAGACGCCCATAAGCGCCTCGCATCCTGTTATGATCCATATCACGCCTCTCTGGCGAAACTGATTGACGAGGCCCGGCGGAAATTTGGCTGCGCAATCGTGGTGGATTGCCATTCCATGCCGTCGGCGGGCGCGGCGCCGTTCCGTAGTGGGGAGGCGGCGCTTGATTATGTACTCGGTGACCGGTTTGGCGCCTCTTGCGCGCCAGTGGTGACGGAAATTGTTGAAGACACTTTATGCGCCATGGATTTTGAGGTGGCCCGGAATGCGCCTTATGCGGGCGGTTATGTGGCGTCTGCCTATGGGCGGCCAAGCAAGGGCGTTCATGTCTTGCAG
>BQJH01000019.1 GCA_021604605.1 Hyphococcus sp. | reverse complement strand
ATTGCTTCAACAGACCCGACGCCTTCATAAAGCGTATAAATCGCCTCATTGATCATTGGCATTAAAACACGATTGACGATGAAGGCCGGGAAGTCCTCTGAAACGGCAATTGTCTTGTCGAGATTTTCGACCACCTGCTTTGTCGCTTCGAATGTCTCTTTTGACGTTGCGATGCCGCGGATAATCTCCACCAGCTTCATAATCGGGGCGGGATTCATGAAGTGAATCCCGATGAATTTTTCAGGCCGGTCAGAGGCGGCGGCTAAACCGGTAATAGAAATTGATGAGGTGTTTGACGCCATGATGGCGTCCTCTTTCAGAATTTTTGAAAGCGCTGTGAAAATCTCTTTCTTAACAGACTGGTTTTCGCTGGCGGACTCGATAACGAGATCGCAATCGGCAAGGTCACGGAGGTCGGTTGAAGGAGAGATATTGGCGCGGGCGGCAGTTGCTTCCGCTTGTGTTATCGCTCCCTTTCCTTCCTGACGGGCAAGATTTTTGCCGATTTGCTTGAGGGCGTTGTCGACACTTTCCGGGGCTATGTCATTTAAAACGACACCGTAGCCTGACAGCGCAAAAACATGCGCGATTCCGTTGCCCATCTGCCCGGCGCCAATCACGCCGACTTTTTTGATTTCTGACATGTGCCTATCCCGTCTCGCAAAGACAGGATACTGCAACGCAACATGGGAAATGCGCAAGCCCAAAACGCGGCGTAATTATTTATTCGCTGCGTTTGACCTCTGCTGCAAAACATCCATGCATCGCATTATGGGCGTGAATATAGGCGACTGCAGGATCTGTGAAGGCAGCCTCAATTTTCTCGATCAGGGAACCGTCTTTGCCCATATCGGCGCCAATCAGCATGCCGTCAGTATCAAAGAGGCGCAATGCGATTGGCCGTCCTTTAAAGACGGGCGGCAACGCATTAGTAAATGTCTGAGCGGTTTGTGCATTCTCACGTACATAGATCGCATAGGAAGACCGGAAAGGGCTGTCAGTTTTAAGGCTTTGATGATTGAGCAAAAGAACCGTCTCGCCGGGTTCTGCATCTTCTAACGTGATGCGGCAGGGATAGCCCGGCTTACTGTCCGCCTTCTTTCGAATAATGCCTTGAGCGCGCAAAGCGTCGTCAGATTGGTTGAATAAAGGCTGGAATTCGTCTGCGGCTAAGCCGGAGATAATAAATGACATGAGATCACTCCACTTTGTGTTGGAGTGAATTTTGAGTCAGGGCTGCAGGTAAAACGACCCGGTTCTTGCGTCTGTAATAAAAAACCCCGCCAAGGCGGGGTTAGTAATAGGAATTTTGGAAAGCGCTAGAGGGCTTGTTCCAACTCCGGCAGAGCGTTGAACAAGTCTGCGACCAGTCCGTAGTCAGCGACCTGAAAGATCGGCGCGTCTTCGTCCTTGTTGATGGCGACGATGACTTTGGAGTCTTTCATGCCGGCGAGGTGCTGGATCGCGCCGGAGATACCGACAGCGATATAAAGTTCCGGGGCGACGACCTTGCCGGTCTGGCCGACCTGGTAGTCGTTTGGCACATAGCCGGCGTCGACAGCAGCGCGCGATGCGCCAACAGCGGCGCCCAGCTTGTCAGCGATTGGGAAAATATACTTCTCGAAGTTCTCGTAGGAAGCGAGCGCACGACCGCCGGAAATAACGATCTTGGCGCCGGTCAGTTCCGGTCGGTCAGATTTTGTCAGTTCTTCTCCGACAAAACTGGAGAGACCTGGGTCTGCGGCGGCGCTGACTTTTTCAACGGCGGCGGAACCGCCTTCTTCTGCTGCTTTAAAAGAGGTTGCGCGTACTGTGATGACTTTTTTTGCATCGTTTGATTTGACCGTCGCCATGGCGTTGCCCGCATAAATCGGCCGTACAAATGTGTCGGGCGCTTCTACTGATACAATCTCCGAGATCTGCATCACATCAAGCAGCGCCGCAACGCGCGGCATGACGTTTTTGCCTGTGGTGGCGGCTGTTTTCAAAATCGCGTCATAATCACCAGCGACAGAAACGATAAGATCGGCCAGCGGTTCGGCCAGTCGGTGCGCATAGGCCGGGTCATCAGCGTGGAGTACTTTGCGCACGCCAGAAATTTTTGCCGCAGCAGCGGCTGCGTCATCTGCGCCTGATCCTGCGATCAAGATATCGACATCACCGCCAATCGCCAGCGCAGCGGTAACTGTTTTATGGGTCGATTCATCAATTGAACTGCCATGTACGTCGGCAACAACGAGGTTCGCCATCTTATAATACTCCCGCTTCGTTCTTTAATTTGTCGACGAGCTCCGCGACTGTTTCTACTTTGACGCCAGCCTCACGTTTAGGCGGCTCACTGACTTTTATGGTTTCAAGGCGCGGCGCGACATCAACGCCAAAGTCACCGATTTCTTTTACATCGAGCGGCTTTTTCTTCGCTTTCATGATGTTCGGCAGGGATGCATAGCGCGGCTCGTTGAGGCGCAAGTCTGTGGTGACAATCGCGGGCAGAGCGAGTGAGATCGTCTGCAAGCCGCCATCAATCTCGCGCGTGACGTTCAGCTTGTCGCCATCTTTTTCAACCTTTGAAGCAAAGGTGCCTTGTGACCAGCCCAGAAGCGCCGCCAGCATTTGCCCGGTCTGGTTGGAGTCGTCGTCAATCGCCTGTTTGCCCAGGATGACTAGTTCAGGTTTTTCTTCCTCAACAACGGCCTTCAGGAGCTTGGCCACACCCAGTGGCTCAATGTCATCATCTGTCTTGATCAAAATGCCGCGGTCGGCGCCCATAGCGAGGGCTTGGCGGATCTGATCCTGCGCCTTTTCAGGGCCGATCGAGATCGCGACGATTTCAGTTGCTGTTCCGCCTTCCTTCAGGCGGATCGCTTCCTCGACAGCAATCTCGTCAAAGGGGTTCATGGACATTTTGACGTTAGCGAGATCGACGCCGCTCTGGTCGGATTTGACCCGGACTTTGACGTTGTAGTCGATGACGCGTTTGACAGGCACGAGAACTTTCATTGATGGCTCCTGGCGGAACCCGACATTATATCGGGCGCGAATTGGTTTTCGCCGGGACAATAGCGACGTGAGGCTGACGTTTCAATGCGTTATGGCGCCTTGGAGATGGGTTAAATCTCTTCTAGGGTGGAGAGGGATATTTATGGGGATGATGAGATGAAGCACATACTTCAGGTGATGGCGGTGTTTGCCATGTTAGCCTTTGCGCCAGTCGCCAATGCCGAAATTTATACTGTGCAGAACAATTCGTTTTTGACTACAGGCGGCATGAACGCCGCTGAGGTGGGGGCGGTTCTGGATGAAAATGGGATTACCTTTTCAAAAGTCAGCGACACAGAACTGTCTGTCGATGACGAGAATTTCAGGTTCTATGTTCGTGGGTTCAATTGCACGAGCGAGAACCGGTGTACGGAATGGCTGTTTATCGTAGGGATCGATTTGCCGAACGGATTTCCTATGGAAAAGATCAACGAATGGAATGCAACAGCTTTAGGCGGCCGGGCCTATTTGGATGATGAAGGCGACCCGTGGCTTGATCACATCGTTTCCGTTAGTGGGCCGCAGGATAAGGGCGCCATGACGGAAGGGCTGATACTTTGGGCTGCTGCGTTGATTGAGTTTAGCGCTTTTCTGGATTCAGGGTCGTTATCGGTTTGAGGCATGTATTCACGTGGTTGCGTCGAGGCTGGCAATAAGATTGTTACCAACGTCGAGAATGCAGGCTTTGAATTTCACCAGATCGCCCGTTGCGCCGATCAGGGCCTGATACCGAGCCTCATTCAGCAATGCGATGATAGCGATTGACGCTGTTTGCGCCTGCATCCTTTGGCTTTTCATGGCGCCCGTCGGGAGCATGAGCGTCGACAATTCATCGATTTGTGTTTTGTAGGATTGGCGAACATGGTTTGCCAGCCTAGCATCATCAAGGGCTTCAACTTTTAGCCGTGCATCAAGGGCAAGAGCCCAGCGGCACTCTTTGTCGTTAATCATATGAAAATGCTGGTCGATAAAAAGCTGAAAGCGGTCTTTAGCCGTTTCTCCTTTTCGGGCTTCATCCCACAGTGTCTGGTTTTCTTGAGTGGCGCTTGAGAACAAGGCCTGAAAAAGCACGTCCTTGGTTGAAAAATATCGGTAAAGGGCGCCGACACTCAATTCGGCTTTTGAAGCAATGTCCGCCATCGAGGTGAGGCGATACCCGTTGTTGGAAAAACAATGAGCCGCGGCATTCAGGATGTGCCGCTTTTGGGCTTGGGCGTATTCATCAGAAACTTTTGGCATGACATCCTTGAAAATGAATCTATATTCATTATAATGAATTTCAGTTCATTTTAAAGAAAAATGGTGGTCCTGCAACAGCCCATCATTTGTGTGCCTCCATATGTGCGGGTTTTCAGCACCGCCAAGGCTTTAAATTACAGCAAGAATAAAAATATAACTTGAATATGAATTCACATTCGCATATTGAGATTGTTACTCGCTTCTAGTTATCGGAAAGTACCTATGGAAAAGCCTGCTCTATCTCGCCGATTTGTCACCCTTGCCTCTGGCGAGGCGGCGTCATTGTTCGGCGATCAGTTCACCCACATCGCCGCTATTTGGCTCATTCTGTCGATCACGGATAATGCCGCTGCTGTGGGGTTGTGGCTGGCGGTTGGGGCTATTCCCAATGCGCTGTTTATTCTGATCGGCGGGGCGATGGTTGACCGGTTTGACCCGCGTCGGATGATGATTGTGTCTAACCTGTTGCGCGCAGGTTTAACCCTTGGTCTAGCCGCAATGGCTGCGACCGGCAGTATCACCATGCCGATATTATATGGCTTTGCTGCGGCGTTTGGTGCTGCTGGCGCCTTCTATCTGCCTGCGATTACAGCATTGACACCGCGCCTTGTGCCGGAGCGTTCCCTTCATGTCGGTAATTCTGTCGTGCAAGGACTAATGTATCTGGCAAATCTGGCCGGCCCGCCTCTTGCGGCAGTGTTGTTGGCCTATTTTCTGAGTGAAGCTTTTCCTGCGGCGGCTTATTTTAAAACTGCTCCGCAGTCTGCATATGCAGCATTGTTCTCCATCGATGCGCTTACCTTCTTGATTTCTCTATGGACGCTGACGATCATCGGCAAGGGTATGGGGGATGACAAAGGCGCATCTTCGCAAGCATCGGAAAGTCCCTTCCATTCTATCGGGCAAGGTCTAAAATTTGCGGCGCGCGATAAGCGGTTGCGATCCTTTCTGATGGTTGCGATTGTTGCAAATTTTTTCCTTGCCGGGCCTATCGCCGTGGGTATGCCCTTGCTGGCAAAGTTCACCCTGTCAGACAGTGTCATCGCTCTTGGGGTTATTTCCTCGGCGAGCGCCTTGGGCGGATTGTTCGGTCTGGTTTGCGCCGGGGTCACGCCTGCGCTCAGCAATAATAAACTATTTGCATTGCCATTTATCGCTTTGCCACTGTTGTCGTTACTGTTGGCAGGGCTTGGATTTGTGGGCGATCTAAAATCCGTGGCGCTGTTGATGGGCGCGCTGGTGGCTGGCGCGGCTTTTGTTGATGTTCAGGTAATGACGTGGCTGCAAAAAACCGTCGATGAAGAGTTTCTTGGCCGGGTCGTCAGCATATTGCAGTTTGGCGCCCTGGGCATGGCGCCGTTATCGATGGCGCTGGTAGGGATGCTGGCCGGAGCGCTGGATAATCAGGTGTCGGGTATGTTTATCGGTTTTGGCGGCGCCTTGTTTGTGGCCTCAATCTTACTGGCGATGAATGTTCGCCGATCGGATTAGCCAGTTAGTTCAGCTATGTGGTTGACCGCCGGTGTTAACCTCCGGGGCCTTTGCCGATCAAGATCAGGAACAATGCCATCAAGGCAATAGCAACCGCTTGCGCCGTTACGCGCAGCCGCATCATCTTGTTTGAATTTTCCTTGGCGAAGGCGCCGCCCTTGGCGAGAGAGTAAATGCCAATCGCAAGAAAAATCAGCGTTGCCGCGAGGGCAAGGGGGATCAGGAAAAACACAAATCCGCTCATTTATTCAGCCTTTCAAAGCCGCCATGCAGCAGCTTTCTTCATGATGCACTCATCTATTACGCCAAAGCAGCGTTACCAGACCTAACGCGAAATGCCGCAGGGGCTACCGCTGCCGTTCACGGGCCAGCCGTTGGTGCCAGACGGGGAAGAAGACGGCTTGGTCATCGGGGATATAGTCAATGGCCACGATTTTACCGTCAGCTTCCCGATCCGCCACGAGAGCGGGCTGCAAGCTTTTCAAATAAGCACGGATGTCAGCGTCCGCTGGGGCTTCTACGCCTAGCCCGCCTTCTTCGGGGGTGGCGAGCATCGGCGGTTTTATTTCATTCAGGGCGAAATCCATATCGACGTCATAGGTGCGCTCGGCCTGATAGCGGAGAAACCGCAAGGCGTTGTACCATTGCGCTTTGACCTCATCGTCGCTGCAAGTCTCAAGTTCGGCGCCGTTTGCGCCCCAGCGCCGCTCCGGGCAGTGATAAGGATCAAATGAGAGATCGAACAATCGCTCCATCGTATGTGCGAGATTAAGCCGGACCCGCGTTGCATCTGAACGCCAGTAGGTAAAAGTGCAGGCATCTTTTTCTTCATCAAAAGCCGTCAGAAGATCACCCGCCAGATCATCCCCATCATAATGCACGCCGTCCGCGCCAGCCTCTACATCCATCACTAAGTGTTGGATGTCCCGGCGCAGCTCAATGAAGCTGACTTTAAGACGGGCGTCGCGCGATGGCGTTGAGAACTCTTCCCATTCCCCATAAGTGCCATAAATGTTCGGCGGCAATCTTTTAGGGTGTGGTTTGAGATGGACCCTAGACATGACCGCAGCATCAACCGCAACTTTTCGCGCTTTGATAGAGCCGCAAATCGTCTGTAGGCCAAAGCGTAGTTCTTCTATCGGGTCGTAAGAAAATCCGGGCGCCGCGAGCTGGCGCCGCACATAGTCATAATATTTCAGGGTCCTGTCCTGATGGCGGAACTCGCCATAATGCCAGATGCCAGACGGGTGCGGAACATTGCCGTAATATTGTTCCAGCGAATAATTTTCCAACTCACTGTTTTTTGCCGCACGCAGGCGCCCGCCAATTAACGAGCCGTCTGAAGCGATTTCAGCCCCTTCAACTGAGATCGGTCGCCATGCTTTCAGCCCGGCGCCAAGTTCTGGCTTGGACCGCATGAAGTTAGGGCCATAGGTTGAACGTGTGACGGATTCATCAGGGTGCGAAGCAATAACAAGAACACGGCCATCATCAAGAATGTCGTAGACAATGCCCACATGGCCATAAATGTCATAGGCGATCACGCCGGGTTTTACGCCGTCGCGTGAAATCTCGACGGGGTAGAAATCATCATGAGATTGCCCGGCGCCTTTCTCCGGGTGGGTGCGGAACATCGCGGTGGAAACCTGCCCGCCAATGCTTTTTAAAAACCCGTGAGCATCCGTGACAAAGTTTCGGATACCGCGCCGTCCCGCAACGATATTGCCCTCGCTGGAATATCGGATGTCATCTCTTGACCCGTCCGCGGTGCGCATCGCGTTCTGAAATGAAAAGGGCAGGCCATTTTTCCACGCATAATAAGCGCGCATGATATACGCCATATCCGCGCAATCACCGCGCAGGACTGGGTCCTTGTCCGAGCGATAGGGGTTGGCGTCGCTTTTCAGGCAGGCTTGAAGCGAAGAACAATTTGCCCGGCCAATGGCTGTGACAAAGGCCGAATATCCGGCCTCGTCATCAGCGCTCCAATGATCTTTATAAACTTCCCAGGCTCGGCCCTGATTAACCGGGATCGAGAATTCGCCCTGAAAGTCATTTTGGGTTTCGCTTTGTGCGAGCGCAGCGCTTGAAAGACACGCAGAGGCAAGAGCGCTGCACAGCGCTCCCCAGCCGGCAGATCGTCTCCGCCGGTATGATGTTCGTTTTACTCTCACGAGATCGATTTTAACGCCGGGTTAACCGAACTGATAGGGGGTTAGGCTCCGAGATTTAAGTTTCACCAAGGAGCGTTGCAAGGATGCAGCGGCGTCTTTCTGCCGAGCCAAATCGGGAAAAACCCTAATATTTCAGTGGGCTAGTGCAAAGAATCGAATTTTCAAGTCTGGTGAGGGCGGGTCTTCGTTCCCATCTATAGGTCATAGTTTTTGAGAAGGGAGAGATTATGGGTTCCGAATTAGTTGTTGTCGCGCTCGTCGTTTTGGCGATTGTTCTGATGTTTTCATCGGTAAAAGTTATCCCGCAAGGGTTTGAATATACCGTCGAGCGGTTTGGCCGGTACACCAACACGATGAAGCCGGGGTTGCATTTCATCGTGCCATTTGTGGACCGGATTGGCCGGCGCATGAACATGATGGAACAGGTTTTGGATATTCCGGCGCAGGAAGTGATTACGCGCGATAATGCGCAGGTCACAACCGACGCGGTGGCTTTTATACAGATCATGGATGCTGCGGCGGCGGCCTATGAGGTGCACAACCTCACAAGAGCAATCTCTAATTTGTCGATGACAAACGTCCGTACCGTGATTGGATCGCTGGATCTTGATGAAGTTTTGTCCAACCGGGACGACATCAATGAAAGATTGTTGCGGGTCATCGATGCGGCGACCCAGCCATGGGGCGTGAAAGTCACCCGTGTTGAAATTAAAGACCTTGAGCCGCCAGCTGACATTACCGAAGCGATGGCGAGGCAGATGAAGGCTGAGCGGTTGAAGCGTGCGGAAATTCTAACCGCAGAAGGGGATAAGCAGTCGGCTGTTTTGCGCGCAGAAGGTGAAAAGCAATCCGCCATTCTGGAGGCGGAGGGTCGTAAGGAAGCGGCATTTCGGGATGCAGAAGCGCGAGAGCGTGAGGCTGAGGCGGAAGCCAAGGCAACCGCCATGGTCTCTGAGGCGATTGCCAAAGGTGATGTGCAGGCGATCAACTACTTCGTTGCGCAGGATTATGTGAAGGCGTTTGAGAAACTGGCGATCTCGCCACAACAAAAGACGCTTATTCTACCGGCGGAAATGAGTGCGCTGGTGGGCACAATCGGCGGCGTTGGGGCGTTGGCCAAGCAGGCTTTCGAAGGCGTCAAAGATGATGCAAGACCGGCGTCAGGCTCCGTGCCGCCTGCCGGGTAACAAGCAGGGCAACGACAATACAGGAAGGCGCCGCAGGCTGGCGTCTTCTTCAATGAGTATAGAGTTTTAGAGTAAGGTTTTTTTGGGAGGCGGAACTTATGGCAAGTCTGATCGAGTTTTTTTCAACCATGCCATTTTGGTATTGGTGGGTTTTTGCCGCCGGGTTGTTGGTCATCGAATTATTGACCGGATCAACCTATTTTCTATGGCCTGCCCTATCCGCAGCGCTGGTCGGTTTCTTTTCGGTTTGGCCGCTGGGTGACGCCTGGCAGATGCAGCTATTTATCTTTGCGGCGTTTACAGTCGCTCTGTCTGCTTTTGCGCCGCGTTACGTTAAACCTTGGCTTAACAACTCCCAGGCGGATCACTTCACCTTGAATGAGCGCGGCGCTCAGAAAATTGGCCGGCGTGTCAGCGTTGATGAAAACTTTGAGCGCGGCGCAGGCAAGGTGCGTATGGGCGACACCCTATGGCTTGCGGAAAGCGAAACCGGCGAAGACTTTATTGCTGGCGCCGAGGTGGAGGTTACCCGCACAGAAGGCACAAAGCTTTATGTGAAGGCTGTGTAGAGGAGCGACTAACTCTCAGAGAGCACTCTTTATTTCTTGGGGTGATTTAAATAAAGCTCGAACCAGTCAGCAATCTGGTTTTCCACCTCAGGAACTTCAAACAGAATATCTGTCCCGTGCTTTACGAATTTGTATTTTGTTAGTTGTGTTCGTTGATTTTGCGAAACGTTGAAGACTCTGTCTGACCAATCAAGCGTTAGGCCTTCACTCGCCCCGATCAGAAGCATTGGGATCGTAGTTTTGTTTTTTTCAAGCCTACTGATGAGCGAGTCGTCAACAGGCCCCCCGAGAGAGGCAAAAGCTTTCACATTCGGATGGGTCAGTATAAATTCCAACCCTAGGAAAGTGCCGCAGCTAGCGCCTGCAACGCCGATCGCTTCAGAGGTCACGCCACTTTGCGATGCTAACAGTGAGTAAGCAGCTTCAACATCAGTCAGCCATTCATCGCGCCATATTTGAATTACTTCTGCTTGGGATGTTCCTTTTAGTTTCTCGCCTTCGCTTTCGCCGAAACCTCGATAATCAAATGTTAAAACGTGAAAACCTTTGTCCTGTAATTTTGCGGCGACGCCATCCCAATGGGTCATATCTGCCTGAGGATCGCACATGTTCAACAATAAAATTCCGTTACCGGATGTTTTAGGGGCAAAATGTCTAGCCGCTAGTTTGAGCCCATCATTGGTATGAATTGTTAGGGGATTAATGTCTTGGGCCGTGGCGGCGCCGAGTGTGCAAAGAAGGCAAGCAAGTAAAGCTGATAAAGTGGATTTCATACCGTCGCGATCCAATCTTATTGTAGCGTCAATGTATTTGAATTTTTATGAAGTGACGGTTTTCACTGACGGCAGGTAATGTAAAGCCTTGGGTGTGTAGCTTTGCGCTAAGCTGCCCCGTATTTGCGGTTAGCTGCCTTCAGCTTCGTGCTAGCCATGCGTTTAATAATACGCCCGGCTTCTGACATCGCTATGCACAATGGTTCGACCGATTGGCCACAGTGAGAAGCCCGCCAGTTTTAAATGCGCCCAGGCGAAGGGCAGGCCAATGATAGTGATCGCAAGACCTGCAGCGGCAATCAGGTGTCCAAGCGCCAGCCACCAACCCGCCAGCACGAACCAGATAATATTGCCGAGAAATCCGAGGGGTCCTGTCCCGATATCTTCTCCATAGAGACGATCGCGCGCCATGGGTTTCGCGCCGAACGGCCACAGAGAATAGACGCCATTGTCAAACGCAGCGCGCGCCCATGGGATGCCGATGATAGTGATGGCCATGACGAAGGCGGCAATAAACCAGCCTATGGCGGCGAGCGCGCCGCCAAGCACCAGCCATAAAACATTGAGCAATAACGCAAAGGGCGTCACGCCTCGGTCGTGATTGATGGGGTGGTCAGGATACATAGGTTTCGCCTCCGGTTGAGCCTAATATGGGGGCGTGGTGAGAGATTTCATCCCGTTTTACCGCATTCCACCCTCTGCTTATCGCATGGGAGAGTATGGCTCAGTGTCGTGACAACAGCCGATCCAGAGACAGTGCGTCATATTCCTTGAAGGCGAGCAATATCAATGTAGCGACCGCAACGGTGCTGGATGGGAAAAACAAGACGTTGCGTGTTTCTTCCGTCAGGAGATAAAGGCCGAGCGGGTCGAGAAGGTACTTCCAGATCGCGAGCGCACCGCCAACAAGAACGACCGCCTGCAATGGGTAAATCACTCGCCTGAAAAGCCCTAAAATAACGAGCGCGCCCAAGAGCATTTGCGCAATGCCTAACGGCATTTGCAGAGCGGCGTCACTCACCGCGCCGTCATAATATTTGTCGGATACCATCATCGCTTTTGCTGGCGCAAAGGCTTTGATCGATCCCCATATCATTAAGAGCGCGCCGGTTGTCACCCGCAGCGCCAATAGCAAAGCAGCTTTCATTATTCCCTCCGTCTGTCATGGCGATCTAACGTGACGGGGCGCAAATGTCTTTTCACAATTTGTTGTCTTGCAGCGTGATGAACGAGAATTCGCCCCGATGCCGCCATGATTGTTGGCTAGAATGGCGGGCATGAAGAAATCACTGCTTGCTTTTTCAGGGCTGGTCCTGTGCTGGCTGCCATTAGCGGTTGTCGCGGAGACTTTTGGTGAGCGCCTCTCCGCCGCTGCGATCGAGCGAACATCCCATTCTGTAACTTACGACCCGGCCTATGTTCAGCTTGCATACCCGGGCGGAGATGTGGCGGCGGATCGTGGTGTTTGTGCTGACGTTGTTGTTCGGGCGTTGCGTGCGCTGGAGATCGACCTGCAAAAACTTGTGCATGAAGATATGCGTGAGAACTTTTCAGCCTATCCGAACCATTGGGGTCTAACGCGGCCTGACAAAAATATTGATCACCGCCGGGTGCCAAACCTGGAAAAGTTTTTGACCCGTGAAGGCGCGCGATTGCCTTCAAGCAGCGACCCACAAGATTATCTGCCGGGCGATATCGTTGCGTGGAACTTAAAAGGTGACAAAGGGTGGCTGCCCCATATCGGCGTGGTGACTGATAAACTTGCGGCGTCGGGGCGACCCATGGTCGTTCATAATATCGGGGCGGGGCCAAAGCTTGAAGATGTCCTGTTCGACTGGAAAATGACCGGACATTATCGATATAGCGCGCCTGATAATTAGAACCCCAGACGTTTCCTGATATCTTGAGGTGTCGCCCCGTCTTCGCGTAAGGCGCGCAGCGTGATCGACTGGTCTCGCTTGGAAAGGCGAGCGCCATTTTCATCCGTTATCAGACGGTGATGATGATAAATCGGTGCTGGTAAGTCCAATAATATTTGTAACAATCGATGGAGATGGGTGGCGTGAAAAAGATCCTCGCCTCTGATGATGTGCGTCACGCCTTGCAAGGCGTCATCAACAACGGATGCGATGTGATAGCTCGTTCTCGCATCTTTGCGGGCGATGATCGCGTCGCCAAAAACTTCTGGTGTCGCTGTGACTTCGCCGGTTTCTCCTTTCGGTCCGGCGCCTTCTTCCGTGAAGAAAAGAGGACCGTTTAAATTTCTGGTCGCCTCAATCGCTTTTTTTATGTTGAGGCGCCAGGCAAAAGCTTGCCCTTTTCTCAGGTATTCCTTTTCTTTGTTCGGCGTGAGGGGTTCGCCAAAATATTGCGGTCCTTCCGGTCCATCCGGGGATAGATGTGGCGCGCTGGCGATCGCTTCAGCAACTTCTTTTCTTGTTTTAAAGCAGCGATAGACAAGCCCCTTGTTGCGCAAAACCGCCAGGGCGTTTTCATAATCCTTGAAATGGTCTGACTGTCGGCGGACTGGCGTTAGCCAAGAAAGGCCCAGCCATTCAAGGTCGTCATAGATCGCCTGTTCAAATTCCGGTTTGCAGCGTCCGGCATCAATATCCTCGATGCGCAGAATAAAAGCCCCATCCTTTTTGCGCGCTGCTTCATAGGCCGTTAGCGCAGAAAAGGCGTGCCCCAGATGTAAGAGCCCGGTCGGAGACGGCGCAAAGCGTGTGATGAAGTCGGTCATGCGTATCAACTATACTGATGTATCGGTTCATCAAAAGCACAATCTATTATCGTGAGGCTGTACCGCTTGTTGCATGATGTTTCACCTCGCTTAGTGTTTATGATAAGTGTGTTTGTAAGGGGCGCACATGAGTGAATTTGACGACATGGAAGACGGCGAGGCGGGCGAGGCGACGCCGGTAGCTTCGCCTGAGGCAAGTGAGGATGCTGCAGCTGCTGCTGGCGTTGACCTTACCGCGACGTGTCTTTCCTGTGGCGCCGTGAGTGTCGCTGTGTTCTGCGCCAATTGTGGCCAGAAAAATGATGATCTAAGACGCAGCTTGTTCTTGCTTGCCCGTGATTTTGTCGAGGATACCTTCAGTTTCGATAGCCGCATGTGGCGCACGCTTGGGGTTCTCGTTGCTGCGCCGGGCGTTGTCGCAACAAACTATGCGCACGGTAAGCGTTCTCAATATACGCCGCCCGTCAGGCTCTTTCTTGTTGTCAGTTTTATCTTCTTTTTGTTGTTGAGTTTTACGCAGACATTGTTTGTCGCCCTTGAGGTGACCGAGCTTAAAAATACTGAGCCGCTGGAAATCAGCTTCGTCAAGAATGATGAACCCGAAGATGAAGCAGAAAATACTACTGATCAGGAGGGGTCGCTCATTAATTGCGACCTCAAGGTCGATCTGAAGTTTTTTAGACAGGCCTCTAAAATTCAGACATCACAAGAAAAGTGGAAGGAGTGCATGACCAATGTGAATTCCGCTGTTGAGGAAGAGTTGGAGCGAGCCAAGGCGGAAGAGAGCGCTGATGCCTCGGTGGTTGAAGACGTTGATCAAGTCGCTGGCCTGATCCAAAAGGCCATAGATGGTGTGGGAGAGGCAGTGGCGGACCCCAAAGCCTTTAACGATGCGTTTAATAGGTGGCTACCGCGGGTCATGTTCCTTATGACGCCTATTTTAGCGCTTATACTTGGGCTTTTTATTCGCGGTAAGGATGCGCTTTTCTTTGATCACATGGTGTTGTCACTATACGGACATGCGGTTGGCTTTGCGATTATCGGCGCCGCCATTTTTGTGATGCAGATCGGCGTTCCGTATGTGGGGTTGGCGGCGCTTCTGGGTATGATGGTGTATTATACACTCGCTATTAAGCGCGCTTACGGGAGAGGTTGGATCAAAACAACATATTCAACGTTGATGAGCGGATTTTTCTATCTTCTTATTTTGGTTTCAATCGTCATCGCCATCGTCACTCAAATTGTATTGCAGGGGTGAGGTTGGCGTTTGCGCTTTCATTCCACTTTGTCGAGGGCGGTGTCATGAAATCCCGCGCGCCGCCAATGGCCGCTCTCTTTTATCCAAAGATTGGTAAAGCGTACATCAGAGTTCCATTGTTTTCCGTTGCGTTCACCCTTGGCGATTACACGGCCTGTCGCGACGGCGCTTAGTTCATGCGTAGTGATTACTAGCTCTGTGACCTCATATTGATCGATGCGCCACTCGCCTTTTTTTAAATGGCCTGCACGCAAATTGTTCCAGGCCATATAGTCGGTGCGATCTATTGGCTCGCCGCCATTGTTGATATGCGAATAATCTTCTGCAATGAGCTGATCAACGGCCGCAACATCACCACTGCGATAGGCCTCTGCGAATTGCAAAATGGCTGCTTCAACGTCTTTTGCGTCATCAGCAAGAACATTAAGCATTGAAAAAATCCAAACGGCGCCTGCAGTTAAAAGTGCCAGTAAGTACCTCATATTGTTACCAGTCTTAAGCTGCTGCGCCGCCCACCGTCAGGCGATCAATTTTTATGGTCGGTTGCCCAACGCCGACAGGCACGCCTTGCCCGGCTTTGCCGCAAACGCCAACGCCTGGGTCCAACGCGAAATCATTGCCGATCATTGAAACTTTGGTCATCACTGAGGGGCCGTCGCCGATTAGCGCGACATTTTTCAACGGTGCGCCCACCTTGCCGTCCTGTACACGATAAGCCTCTGTGCAGTTAAAGACAAATTTTCCGGATGTGATATCGACCTGCCCGCCGGAGAAGTTAACGGCGTAGATGCCATCTTTCAGTGTGCGAAGTATTTCTTCTGGCTCGTGATTGCCGCCCAGCATGAACGTGTTGGTCATGCGCGGCATTGGCTGGTGGGCGAAGCTTTCCCTGCGCCCATTGCCAGTCGCGCGCATTCCCATAAGGCGGGCATTGAGGCGGTCTTGTAAGTAGCCTTTCAAGATACCGTCTTCGATCAAGACCGTGCGCGATGTTGGCGTGCCTTCATCATCAACGCTTAAAGAGCCGCGCCGTCCATCAAGGGTGCCGTCATCAATAACGGTGACGCCGGGCGCTGCGACCCGTTCGCCCAGCCGTCCTGAGAAGGCGGATGTTTCTTTGCGGTTGAAGTCGCCTTCAAGCCCATGACCAACGGCTTCATGCAGAAGAACGCCGGTCCAGCCAGGGCCGAGCACCACTTCCATTTCACCGGCCGGGGCGGCTTCGGCTTCGAGATTGACGAGGGCCTGCCGCAAGGCTTCATCGACTTGCCCCTGCCAGGCGTCGGCGGCAATATATTTGGCGTAGCCTTCGCGCCCACCGGCCCCATAAGAACCACTTTCCTGACGATCGCCTTCTCCAGCGGTGACGGAAACGTTGAGGCGCACCAAGGGGCGGAAATCTCTGATGACTTCTCCGCCGGGGCGGATGACCTCAATGGCGGACCATTCGCCGGAAAGCGACGCGGAGACTTGGCGAACGCGAGGGTCTTTTGACCGGGCGTAGTCGTTGATTTCTTCCAGAAGCTTTGTTTTAGCCCCGAATTCCATATCACCGAGTGGGTTTTCGTCCGGGTAAAGCTTGGCGTTGGTGCGTGCCGGTCCATCGGCGAGGGTTCCGCCCTTGCCGGTTTTAACCGCCTGAACAGCGTCACCGGCGCGTTTCAGGGCTGCCTCGGAAAGCTCTGAAGCGTGAGCGTATCCGGTAGATTCACCGCAAACCGAGCGCAGGCCAAAGCCTTGATCTACATTGAAGCTCGCCGTCTTCAGCCGGTTGTCATCAAAGACAAAAGCTTCTGACTGTGCGTATTCGAGGAACAGCTCCCCGTCGTCAGCGCCGCCGAGGGCGTCATCAATGAGGCTTTGCGTACGGTTTCGGTCAAGATCGGTGCGGGAGAAGAAATAAGAATCAGTCATGAGGTTAGGTTATGGGCCTCAGGCGTTAAGTTTCAATAGCTGGCCTGAGGGCAAATTGGGTCCAGGATAGATCGTGAATAGAGTAACGCCTCGCTGCGACCATTTTTCCATTAAATCCGCGATGACGCGGGCGCGGCGTGCGGCGTATAAGCCATGCGGAAATGTTGACCTTTGGCGCGGTGTGGGCGTATCGATCACGCCTAGGGCGGTGTCATATTGTTCAATATTGGCAGTTGCGGCATTGAATGAGTTTGAAGACTAGATTTGGCGGCCAATCCTTTGGGAGCCAAGAAGCGGCGCGGGAAACAGCAATGAAAAAATTGACGGCAAGCCTCACCACAATCGGCGCAGGCCTATGGGGCGCGGCGCATGCGCAACTGACCCCCGGAGGGATCGGGATGCAACCGGCCAATTCCGGCGTTGCAGAGGAAGTTCACTTTTTCCACAACGTAATTTTGATGCCGATCATTACAGTCATCAGCCTGTTCGTGCTGGCGCTCCTGATCTGGATTATCCTGCGCTACAATAAGAAGGCCAACCCGGTCCCGCGTAAGTTCAGCCATAACACGCTGATTGAAGTAATCTGGACGGGCATCCCGATCTTGATTCTTCTGGTGATCGCGCTGCCGTCTTTTGAGCTACTATTTAAAGAGGACGTAACCCCGGACGGCAAGCAGGTCGTTGCCGTGGGCGACGGCCAAACAGTAAACTTTGTCTTTGATAATGATTTTCCTGCGCGCCGCATGGTTGAGCGTGGCGGCCATTTGCAGGTGATTATTGATGACGGCGCTGAGCAGCGCACTCTCAAGCGCCGTGCTGATTATGGCGTTGAAGGCTTTGGCGAGGCGGAAATTGTGGTCTCTTTTGATCAGCCGCCTGCGCCTGGCGAGCGAGTGATCATTCGCGGCGGCCGCTCCAAGGATAGTCGCGGCGACATCGTGATGGCGCCAACCATGACGTTGAAGGCGACCGGCAAGCAATGGAGCTGGGTGCACAATTACCCGGATTTCGGCGACTTCGAAGTGTTCTCGCAGATGGCGACAGAAGATCAGACGACCAAAGAACTTTATCGGCTGGAAGTTGATAATCGAATTGTCGTCCCCGTTGGTGAAACTATTCGCCTGACGACAACAGCAGACGATGTCATCCACGCATGGGCGATGCCAGCCTTTGCTGTTAAAATTGATGCTGTGCCGGGCCGGATTAATGAAACGTGGTTTAAGGCGGACCGTGAAGGCGTATTTTACGGGCAGTGCTCAGAAATTTGTGGTGTCAGACATTCCTTCATGCCGATTGGTATCGAAGTTGTGTCGCGCCCTGCGTTTGAGGCCTGGATCGACAGTCAGCGTGAACTGGCCGGTATGGCGCCAATGTTCGACACCAATGAAATGAAACTGGCGCAGGGCTCTGTGGATGCAGACGCCGCTGATGCAGAACAAGAATAACGGGAAGGCCCAGAGATTATGGCAGACGACGCACACGCCGCGCACGGAATTGATGATCACGCAGATCACAAACCGCCTTTCCTTGTTCGTTGGTTTTTCTCAACCAATCACAAAGATATCGGCACACTTTATTTAATTTTCGCGATTCTGGCGGGGATTATCGGCGGCGCCATGTCGGGCATGATGCGCATGGAGCTTGCTGAACCCGGCGTAACCTTCCTGACGCATTTCACCGGCGGCAATGAAGAGGCCGCGTATAACTTCTACAACGTTCTGATTACCTATCACGGCCTTATCATGATCTTCTTCATGGTGATGCCGGCGATGATCGGCGGCTTTGGTAACTGGTTCGTGCCGATTATGATCGGCGCGCCTGATATGGCCTTTCCACGGATGAATAACATCTCATTCTGGCTTTATGGGGCGTCCGGTATCTTGATTACCCTGTCTATGTTTGCGCCGGGCTATGGCTCTAATATTGGCTTTGGCGGGGGGTGGGTATTGTATCCACCGCTCTCGTCGACCACCGGCAGTCCCGGGCCGGCGATGGATCTATTGATCTTGTCGCTTCACCTTGCGGGCGCCTCGTCAATTTTGGGCGCGATCAACTTCATCACGACGATCTTTAACATGCGTGCGCCGGGCATGACGCTGCACAAGATGCCGCTTTTTGCGTGGTCGGTTCTGGTCACAGCGTTCTTGCTCGTTCTGTCTTTGCCGGTTCTGGCGGGCGCCATCACCATGCTGTTGACCGACCGTAACTTTGGCACTTCATTCTTTGATGCGGCTGGCGGCGGTGATCCGATTTTGTACCAGCACTTGTTCTGGTTCTTCGGTCACCCGGAAGTTTACATCCTTATCCTGCCGGGCTTCGGTATCATCTCACATATCGTCTCGACCTTCTCGAAGAAGCCAATTTTCGGCTATCTCGGCATGGCCTATGCGATGGTGGCGATTGGCTTTGTCGGCTTCATCGTCTGGGCCCATCACATGTATACAGTTGGCCTCAGCGTGAACATGAAGGCGTATTTTGTTGCCGCCACAATGGTCATTGCGGTGCCGACGGGCATAAAGATCTTCTCCTGGATTGCGACGATGTGGGGCGGCTCAATCGAGTTTAAAACACCGATGGTCTGGGCCGTCGGGTTTATTTTCCTGTTCACCGTGGGCGGTGTTACTGGCGTCGTGCTCGCCAATGCGGGCGTCGATCACTATATGCACGATACCTATTACGTGGTGGCGCACTTCCATTACGTGTTGTCGCTCGGCGCGGTCTTCGCGATCTTTGCCGGCTGGTACTACTGGTTCGGTAAAATGACCGGCAGGATGTATCGCGAATGGCTTGGCCAGTTGCATTTCTGGGTCATGTTTGTCGGGGTGAATTTGATTTTCTTCCCGCAGCATTTCCTCGGTCTGCAAGGGATGCCGCGTCGCTACATTGATTACCCCGACGCGTTTGCGCTTTGGAATCAGGTTTCAACCTGGGGTTACTTCATCACCATTATTGGGATGTTTATCTTCCTGATCGCGATGATTGATGCGTTTTTCATCTATCGGAAAAAAGCGCCAGCCAATCCTTGGGGTGAGGGCGCAACAACGTTGGAATGGACGTTGCCATCACCGCCGCCGCATCACCAGTTCAATGAACTGCCGCGCTTTGATAAAGGCGACGCCAAAGCATTTTGATTTGCTTTACCAAACAGGGTTATAGCGCCGGGTGTGTTGAAATACCGCCCGGCGCTATTTTTTTGGCGGGCGGAAAAAGTTGTAGTGAATGAGCGGGATATTGCCTCGATGAAAAAACAATTGATCTCGCTGGCTGATGCTGTGTTGCCCCAATCGATTAAAGACAAAATTTTCGGTCTGGGTTTTAATCTGGCGCCTGCGCGCTTTGAAGAGTTTGCCTATAAATACGCTTTCGCCCCAAACATGGCTTTGTCGCTCAAGGATATTGCCCGGCGGGGGTTGCAGCCAAAACATGTTGCGGATGTTGGCGCCTATGGCGGTCACTTTGCGCAAATGGCGCGATCGATCTGGCCCGACGCGCGCATCACCATGGTTGAAGGCAATGAAGATAAGCGGAACATTTTAACAAAGGTCGCCCGTGATATTGATGCGTCCCTTCAGATCGCCCTTTTGGGCTCAAAAGACGGCGAGCAGGTTGAGTTCCATGTGATGGAATCCGGGTCATCTGTGTTTGAGGAAAACTCACCCCTTGGGCGGCGCTCTGAGACCCGCACCTTGCGGACATTGGATGCAATACTTGGCGATGGCCCGCCGGTCGATTTTATCAAGATCGATATTCAGGGCTATGAGCTGGAAGCGTTTCGTGGGGCGGAGATAATCTTGCCTCAAGTTGACGCCGTGCTGATGGAAATCTCGCTTATTGAGATCAACAAAGGCGCGCCGCTCTTTGCGGAAGTTGTCGCCTTCATGAAAGAGCGAGATTTTGTCGCCCATGAAATAGCAGAAGTACATCGTCGGCCCCTTGATGGCGCCATGAACCAGATCGATATGCTGTTTATTCGCCCGTCATCGCCATTGATCAGCAACACTGCCCACTATTCATAATTTGTCGCAGTTAGTCTGCTGATACCGCGCAAGATTGGGCTTGAGCGGGGCATTCTTGCATGTTCACGAAAAAAATGTTGCACCGCAGCGTGACGAAGGCGTGAAAATGTCGTTAACCTTTGGTAGGGGAAGTTATCAATTAGTTAAGATGGGGCGTTTCCATGGAAGGTATGATTGGAGAAATTCGGGCGGTTGCTGAGTCAATGTTCCTCAGCGGCAACTGGATGTATCTCGGTATGGTCGTTGTTGCGGCGCTTGTTGGCGTGGCGGCAATGAGAAATATCGGTCAAATATTATGCGTCAGTTTACTGGCGATGATTGTGCTTGGGTTGATCTGGATGATTTACGGGGGCGCGACGAGCGATGCGCCGTCAGATCCAGCAACATATATGAGCCAGTTGGAAGCCGGCTGGGCGAATATGGCTGATCTAAGCGGAACAACATTGGTTGGTTATCTGGTGACTTTTGCCGGCGCCATCCTGGTCTTGTTCCTCGGAAAATCACTGGTTTTCCGTAACTAGGCTTTTAAGCCGACTAAAAATTGAAGCCGGCGTTGCTGTGGGGGTTACGCCGGTTTCTTTTTATTGGGAAAAGCGTCGATCTGTTGGGGAATAGCTTGGCGTGCAATATTGAAAAACGTGGGGTTTTTTAAATGCTAGAGATGATTTTAAACGACGTGTTGAGCGTACTGCGCGCAACGTTCTTGAATGGCGACTGGATATCACTCCTGATCGCCTTTGGCTCTGTTGTGGTTGCTGCTTTGGTCATGCGCCGGGGCACGCAGATCGGTTCAATGACCTTGATGGCGCTGACGCTGTTTGCGATTGGCGGTTATCTTCGCGGCGTTTTTGCCGGGGCAACGCCGGAAGGCGGGTCAGTCACGGGCGGACGGTTGGTCAATCAGCTGGAAGCAAGTTGGGGGATATTCATGAACCTGACAGCGGCGACGCTGCTGGCCTATTTCATCGCCTTTATGCTGCTGATTTTTGTTCTGTTCGGTGTCCGGACAATTTTCAGCCGATAGCCTGAGAACGCCTACTTAATTTGGGTTGTTTTGCGACCGTGGGCCGCGCTTTTCTGGCGCGCGCTCACTTCTCATTCGTTGTTCTTTAGGGCATAAGCCCATCATGGTTGACGCCGCCGCTGATAAGAGAGAGCTGACCCTTGCCGGGCCGGGTGATTACTTCGCGCTTTTAAAGCCGCGCGTGATGTCGCTTGTCATTTTCACCGCCTTTGTCGGCATGGCCGCTGCGCCCGGTAACATTCATCCCTTACTGGGGCTTGTCTCGATTTTGGCGATTGCAGTGGGAGCGGGCGCCTCCGGCGCGCTTAACATGTGGTGGGACGCTGACATCGATGCGGTGATGTCGCGGACGGCCTCGCGCCCGATCCCTTCAGGGCTTGTACCCGCTGCAGAAGCGGCGGGCTTTGGCGGCTTCCTGTCTGCGTTGTCCGTGGTGCTGCTGGCGCTTTCTTCAAACTATGTCGCCGCCGGGCTGCTTGCCTTTACGATCTTCTTTTACGTCGTGATCTATTCCATGTGGCTGAAACGTCTGACGCCGCAAAATATCGTTATTGGCGGCGCAGCGGGTGCGCTACCGCCAGTCGTTGGCTGGGCGGCGGTCACCGGTAATGCGCCGCTGGAGGCCTGGGTTTTGTTTGCAATAATCTTCCTGTGGACGCCGCCGCATTTTTGGGCGTTGGCGCTTTATAAGCAGGGTGATTATGCGAAAGCGGGCGTGCCGATGATGCCAGTGGTCAAAGGCGAACAATCTACCCGGCGACAGATATTTGGGTATTCGCTTATTCTCGCCATAGCGGGATTGGCGCCATTTATTGTTGGTATGGCAGGGTATCTTTACCTTGGTGTCGCCAGTCTGATGGGCGCCGGGTTTATCTGGTATGCGTTTCAGGTTTTAACCGCTGATGAAAAAGAGTTTTCGTCCGCAAAGAAACTATTTGGATTTTCAATATTCTATCTCTTTGCGCTTTTTGCAGC
>BQJH01000018.1 GCA_021604605.1 Hyphococcus sp. | reverse complement strand
ACGACCGGGGATCTATATCCGGCCCGATACACAGCTTGGCTGGGAGGGCGTTGTCTGTTCCCTGCAGCGCATGGGCGGCGACCTTTCGGTCGGCGGGCTGACGGCGCTCGAACTTCACGGCCTTGGCCACTATCTCGCCCTATCGGGAAAGCGGCGCGTCGTCCTTTTCGGCGCCGATCCCCTGCCCGCCTGGATCAATCATCTCGTTAGGGACGTCACGTTCGAGAAACGCAGCGAGGCGCGTCTCTTTGCAGCGAGCCCATACGCCGAGACTGACGATGATCGCGAAGACGCGCAGGAGCGGCGCCGGCGCAAAAGACGCGATCCCGCCATGGCGGGACTCACCACCATGCAAATCGCCGAGCATTTGCCGCCGCTGTCTTTGTCGACGCCGGAGCGCGCAATCCTCGAAGTGCTGTTCGACGTGCCCAAACGCGTATCATTCGAACATGCCGACCAGCTCATGCAGGGGCTCGCGACCCTGTCGCCACGCCGGCTGGAAACCGTTCTCAACCTATGCGTCAATATCCGGGTGAAACGGCTTTTCTTCTGGTTCGCCGACCGCCATCAATTCCAGTGGCGCGCGCGTCTTGATCCGAATGATTTCGATCTCGGCCGAGGCAATCGCGTGATCGCCAAGCCCGGCCGCCTCGATCCGACTTACGCCATCACTGTCCCTGAGAGTTTTGCAGATGACACTTAAGCGTCAGGCCTTCGAAGAGCAGGTTCGCCTTCTTGTGCGCGCGCTTCCCTATGTTGCGAGAGAGACTGATTTCGCGCTTAAAGGCGGCACGGCGATCAATTTCTTTCTTCGCGACATGCCGCGCCTGTCGGTCGATATCGATCTTGCTTATCTACCGCTGGAGCCGAGGGAGACGGCGCTGCCTAAGATCAGGGCGGCGCTTGCGCGCATCGGCGAACAGCTGATGGCGAGTTCTCCCGCCATCGCGACCATCGATCCGCCGACTGTGCGGGAAAACGAGCTGCGGCTTCTCATCAGGGACGGCCGGACGCAGGTGAAACTTGAACTGTCTCCGGTTCTGCGCGGAACCGTATTCCCGCCGGAAATGCGGATTATTGCTCCCGTTGTCGAAAGCGCGTTCGGTTATGCTGAGATGCAGGTTCTGTCGCATGCGGATCTTTACGCCGGAAAGATTTGTGCCGCGCTTGACCGCCAGCATCCGCGCGATCTCTTCGACATCAAACTCCTTCTTGAGAACGAAGGCGTCGACAGAAAGCTGATCGACGCGTTCCTTGTCTATCTCATCAGTCACAATCGCCCGATCGCGGAACTGCTGGCGCCGAACCCGAAGGACATAAAACAAACTTACGAAGCGGAATTTGCGGCGATGACGGCCTCGCCGCCCACGCTTGAAGCTCTCTATCAGGCGCGGTGCGATCTTCTGCAACGCATTCACGAGAGTCTGACAGAGAACGACCGCGGTTTTCTGATCTCGGTGAAATCAGGAGACCCTGACTGGCCGCTGCTTAATACGCCTGACGCCGAACAGTTGCCGGCAGTTCAATGGAAACTTCAGAACATCCGCCGCATGACAAATGAACGCCGAGACGAGGCGCTTGCGCGTCTTCGCACCGTTCTTGGCGCGTAAATGGCTCAAAACACGCCAATGTAAAGGAACTGCGGTTTGACGCTGATGACGGCGTGTGGTGTGCGGCGTTCGCCTTCGATCCGACGCGCGAGGCCATTCTTCTCATGGCTGCGGACAAGTCAGGCGGAAGCGAAAAGAAGTTTTACAAAAGGCTGATCAAAACCGCAGACGAAAGAATCGATCAGCATCTTGAAACGTTGAAAAAGAAAAGGAGGGTTGATCCGATGGCCCGCACATTGAACGAGGTGATAAAATCCCTGCCCAAGGCGCGCCGGACAAAAGTCAATGCGCGCGCCGCCAAACTCATCGCCGAGGAAGCCTCGCTACAAAATCTGCGCAAGGCCTTTGGTCTTACGCAGGTCAGCAACGCAAAAAAGCTGAAAATCCTTGAGAGCACGATTTCGCGCGACGATTAGCGCGCCGACATGCCTCTTTAGACGCTTTACGGCTACGTGGAGACGATGGGCAGCGAACTGAAAGTCGTCGCGGAGTTTTCCGACGTCCGGTAGTCCGACTGTAATTGCTGGAGCCGTTGGCGAAGCGCGCGGCACCGGCGCAGCGCAAAGCGGCGAAACGGGCGGTGTGACGAAAGTCTGCGTAGCGTCACAACGATTAATGCCTTAACGCGCGAGGGAGGCGGCTGTCGCCACTCCCCCACGCCGCATAGCTGGGCAATCGAATATTCAGATTTGGCGGCGGCGTGATGTTAGGAAACTCCGCGAGAACAGACTTCAGTGTCTCAAATGTGCCTACACCGAGCATCCGAGCGCCGGCGTCAGCCAGAATATGCAGGTCCGTAATATGAAGGATCGACCTTTATTGCCAATCGATTTCATATTAAATTATCTGCCAGCATCAAAGTTGTAGAGCTATCTTTACCGACCCAGATACAATAATTACGCCCCCCCCCCGCAAAACGGTGGGCGAATGTCTTCTTCTTGAGAAAGATGCGCTCCAAAACGATTGCAAAGTAAACGCTGGTTTCGCTGCGTGCTGTGGCGACGCCTGCTGGTTCCTTGTCTTGGTTCAAAGCTTGAATACGCGCCGAGCATTACCAAAAAGGAATGCATCTTCCTGTGGTTTCGACAATTTTAGCGCGCTAACTTCCTTCAAACATTTTGCCGGGGACAGCATCGGCCAGTTTGTTCCAAACATCACGCGATCTGAGCCAACGCCTTTCATATATGAAATGAAGTCGGGAGGGAGCCGATGCAGCACGTAGGCGGATGTATCGACATGAAAATTCGGGAACTTGACAGTTAAGGAGATCAGTTCGTCGATCCACGGAAACCCGACATGGCCACCTACTACAACAAGGTCCGGGAAATCGAGAAGGACATTTTCCAGATATGGAATCGGACGGCCGGTCTCCGATCTTAGTAACGGCCCCGTGTGGCCAATCTGCGTGCAGACCGGAACGCCAAGCTCAACGCAAGCAGCGTAAATCGGATAATATAGCCGGTGATTTGGCGGCATATCCCAAAGCCACGGCACGATACGCACGCCAACAAATTTTTCGCCATCAACATAATTACGAATTTCGCGGACCGCCTCCACTGGTTTGGAGAGGTCTGCGCTTGCCAGACCACGAAACCGAGTTGGCGCCTCGTCAATTTGATTGCTGACCTCTTCGTTGCTGATTAGCGACCCACCGGGTCCGTACCATGCTGACAGCAACGAAACATCGACGCCTGCGTCGTCCATCGCCTTGAGGGTCATCTCGACAGATGGCGTAACCGGCGCTTCAGTTTGCTTCGTCCAACGAAGTAGTGTGGCCATCCACGGCGCTGCGGCCATGCGCTCCGTCGTTAGCTGAGACCAGACGTCTATCGCGCCCATTATCTAAATCCCATCATATACTACATATATGTAGTAAATTGAACAACGTGAATGTCAAGGATATAGACAACACCATGTCAGCATCCGATCACCGGTTATATTTTTTGCTGCAGCTAGTGGCGCATCAGCTCAAAAAGCGAGCTGATAAGGCCCTTATGGAAGCTGGCGGACTGACAACGGCGCAGGCCGCGGCGCTTTCCATTATCGCCAGGGAAGGTTCCATGAGTCAGCGGGAAGTAGCGGATCAATTGTCTCAACAGGAAAGCGCCATCACGACAATGGCGGCACGGCTCCAAAATGCCGGGTACATCACAAAGCAACGATCAGAATCCGATGGCCGGACGTGGCTGCTCAAGCCGACCGAGACTGGATTGCTGGCCCTCCGCGAGATGAAAAAGCCGTTCAGCCAAATTAACCGATTACTGGATGAAACTTTGAGTACGGCAGAAACAAATCATTTAGCGAATGATTTGAAGAAAATACTTAAGGCGCTCGATGCATAGTCTTGCGTTAAAATCGTCGCAATTTGTCCTTACATGGAGTGCAATGATGGTGTTTCAGTTATCAACAGCACCTCAGTCCTCGCGCGCAGCAAACACTAACGCTCCACTATCATCGAACATCTGAATGGCCGGTTCACCCACTTCATCCACGCCAATGCGTATACGCGGTCGACCTTCTGGATCAAAAATCACCAAAGCTGCATTCCTGTTTTCGTTGGACAGCCAGATCCTCTCAATGCCCTAGCTGCTTTCTACTTCTCCCGACTCGTATGGCCGGCGATCGCTGACGAAGAGCCCTGATTTCCAACTTGTACCATCGTCGCTTTCATGCTTGATGAGGCCAATGCCATCAGTGAGCTGGTGCGTACAGCCAAAAATGAAAGCGGATTGTTTTTTTCGCCTCGCTTAGCAAGCCCAAGACCGCCTGCTTCATCACTGTCCGCCTCATAAAAAATCATTCCAACAAGATCTTCGATACTACGCTTGGGATAAGTTTTTCCGCGGTAGACTACGCCAGGCGCGTTGGCGCGATTTGCTATTGCGAGGCGCAATGTCCCGTCCCGATCAACGACGTTAAAGCGTTCGACGGTCCGCGTCATAAAACTGGCCGACTGTATTTCTGTTGCGTCGCTCTAATTGGCGAGAGATTGAGGAAAGAACTGCCCGATCAGCAAGCCCCATACTCCGAGCACCAATTGCACTAAAAGGACGTTTGTCTTTCCGCGCAGGTTTCTTGTGAACTCAACCATAAAGCAAAATCCTTTCAAGAAAGTTCGCCAAATTCCTCATCAAACCCTGTCAATACTGAAATCCTCGCCCTGATTTCAGGCGAAGCAGATTGTTCGAAGCCGCTCGTCATCGCGAAATCATTTATCGTCGAAAAGACCGCTGACGAATTCGGGAATTTGCCCGTGCTGACCGCTTTGCGTGATGCTCACTGCAATTACAATGACTACAAAGAAAAGGGTAATTTCTCGCGGATGTTTATTCATAGGTCTCTCTGTACTCAGTATCGTTAGCCGCTCTTAGCTGACGGTTCAAGTAAAGCGTCTATTTTACAGCAGAGCGGCAGAGAGCCAAATTCAGCACAAACAATCGCGACAAAAATTTTATCGTCTCAGATTATCGCTTTCATGCCGAGGTCTTTTTCCGTTTGAACAACGAAAAAAATGCGGCTCCTATCGCTGTTATAATTGAGATGGCCATCGCGACTGACGTCAGCCCATCCGTGACAAACTTTGTCGTTGTTGCTGACTGCTGCAAAAGTACGAATACACTATCGTCAGGAATATATTCGCCTGCCATTGCAGCCAGAAGTGCGTTTTCGACGAGCTCAGAGGCAAAGTAAATTATCGGTAGGAACAAAACAAATTTGACGCCGCCGCTAAGGTTAAACCGTTTAAGTCCAATAGAAATCGCTGCAATCGCCATCATCATACTGATGATCGCATAAGGAATATCGATCGCTTGAAACAAAATATACTGATCGATAACTTCAGACATCTTGCTGAAGGAGGCGGCTGGCTCGCCGGCGGGAAACCCTGGCATAACCTCAGGAATTTTTGGAACTTGCGCCAGGTCGTTCCCGGCGCCGTCTCCTGTAGCTGCAGCGATATTACGCCAAGGCCCCGGCGAAAGGAACGCCCAGACGGAATAACCAATATTCACTGCAAGCCATAGAATAAATCGAAGCCAACCAGCTTTTTCAATGCTGTTATTCAACCAGTTTATCATCTTCTATATCCTCCCCGGATACGGAACTCATTACACCGACGAAAACGATCGCTGGCACGGAGTCACTGCGCGATAGCGCAAGCCCACATGTCAATAACGCACGACGCGAATGCCACGGCCTTTCAACATCTCGATCAAGCTGTCCTCGCCCAATACATGGCCGGCGCCGACGACATATAGGAATACGCCTTTTTCATTCGCCATCGTCGCTTCAATGTCTTGAACCCAGTTTCGGTTTCTTTTTACAACGAGCGCGTCATAAACAACGTCATCCGCCCACTGACCTGGCCCATGGAATAGCTCGCCAAGCCTTATGACGTCGCCGTCCAGCCAGACCGCTGCGGCTTCCGACCCCGGTTCGGGATTTTTCTTGAGCTGCTGCGTCGTCGTGACCAGCATTTTCACATGCGTATCTTCGGGAAGGTTGCTAATCGCCTCGAGCAAAACCGCGCGCGTTTCTTCCAGAAACCGGATTTCTTTTCCCGTCGCCCGCGCGTCCGAATCTATTTCACTTAGAATATTGATCCAGTCCGCATAGCCCTGTTTTTGAGCGTTCAACGAACCCAACTGAAACGAAGCAAGCCAAGGCTTAAGCGAATCGAGTGCTTCAAGAGGAACGCCTAAACTTGCGGCCACCTCCGCCACTTCCCTCTCTTCATCATCATTGAGTGCACCGCGCAAAGTCCGCCCATCACGATAGATCCCGAATTGCTGAACGACAGGACCGATGGCTGCCTGAGCCTCCGGCCGCGGGTCGGTTTCGGAGATAATTGCATCAGCGGACGCGAATACCGCATTAAACGCTTCGCTTCGCCATGCTGTATCTGGCGGAACAACTTCGACTGCACCGAATATATGAACGGTGGTGTCACTGTCTCTGACGGTCCATAACGCAGGCCCAGGTGAAAACGCTATGTCTTCATTTGCAACTTGGGCGGGGTTCACGGCGCAAGCCGACAATAGAATGCCGACAGTCACAAACAAGCCCAAGACAGGCGCAACTCGAGTATTGGTTGGAACAACCATTACAATTCTCCTAGCGTTGAATGCGTTTCGGTTTACCGGATTTGTTCAATTACGATGTTGAGAAGTCATTTGCCTTCGAGTTTCCTGGCTATGTTTGGACTCATCGGTCCAGGCAAAGTAGGAGTATGCGGCTGCGCTCAACTTCACAGAAATCAGACCAACAAGATGGGTCATTATGACCGTATAAGGGGGTGCGAAAAGCAACAGCACAAACGCCGCGAATGACACAAGAACGATGCCCCGGCTCAGAAATCGGTGCGTTTTTTTCCACGCAAGATCGCTTCGCAACGACCACGGCGTGCGGAGTCCAGTTGTAGCTCCAAGCTTAACTGTCGAGACATAGTTACCAAGCGCGATAAAGAAACCGAACTCCAAAACCGCAAACACGCCCAATGCGCTTTCTTTCGTAATCAAGTCAAAATGTTCAAGCCCTGCGAAACCTTGAATAAAAATGGCCAGCGCCGCACCGAAGGCGATGCCAGCGGCTGCACTAAAGTGTGATTTTTCCAGCTTGCCGGCGGCGATCGCGCGTTCAACGATTTTATAATGCGCCAGCCCAATCGCGAGCGAAATCAACAACCCAAAAATTGGAAAAATGAACGGCCAATACGCCTGGCTTAAACCAAGCTCATCAGCCAATTGCGCCGCGCCGTCGCCTTCTGAGCCAACGCCAATTGCCTGAAGCCACAAGCCCAATACCAGACTCGCCGCCAGCAAAAGGCCGCTAATCGTTATGACGGTTTTCATATTGTGGCCTCCTTGCGCGAGCGGTTGTGAGCGCGTCTTTTCTTTTCTTCACCTGCGCCCAAAACACTCATCAGAGCGCTCAAAGCTTCCTCCGCGACGGTCACATTCAAATGGTAATAGATGCTGTTCCCGTCTCGTTCCGCCGTGACGAGATCAGCCTCTTTTAGCGCCGCAAAATGCGTCGACATTGTCGGTTTCGAAACGTCATACGCATCTGCAAGGTCGCCAGCGGTCAACGCGCCGTCGCGAAGCCGAGAGACGATATCGCGCCTTATTGGATGAGACAGAGCTTTCAGGACGGCATTAACTTTCATGAAACACTATTTAGCCGACTATCTTATTAGAGTCAAGGCTAATTTGATAATCGGCGAACTACTTGAGTCAAAAAATTTCCGCGTATCTTAACTCATAATCGGAAATGCCTCGCGGAATGCCATTTCACCGACAGTCGTGAAGCGCAACAGCCTGCTCCTCGTATCGCGTCTTAACCAATCGCGATCAAACGCGACCTTCAGTATGGCGGCGCCAAGCGCGCCGGCGAGGTGGTGGCGGCGAACGCTCCAATCAAGGCATGCCAGACACAGTGGCCTGCGCAACGCCATGCATTGTTGAACATCAACGCCAAAATCATGGACAAACCACTCACCGACATCGGTCAGCGAGATGCCATCCGCTGCGACTTTGAAAAAATCACGAGCCGCCATGCTTTCGTAAAGGCGCACGCCCATATCTCCTGCGAGATGATCATAACATACTCTTGCTTTTCTAAGCGCAGGATCCTTTGGGCCCGGCCGTACACGCAAAAGGCCATTGTGTTCTGACAATACTTGCAGAGACTCAATTGCCGTCGCCGTTTCCTGATTCGCAATCCTGTAATATTTATGCCGGCCTTGCTTTTGACACTCGATGAGTTGCGCTGTGGTCAGCGCCTTGAGGTGACCGCTCGCGGTCGAAGGTTGGACGCCGGCCTCTTGCGCGAGCTCGCGCGCTGTCAACGCAAGACCGGACATCAGCGCCGATAACATATTGGCGCGCGCCGGATCACCAATCAAAGCCGCCAAGCGCGCATAATTTGGACCGGATTTCATAGTTCGTTCCTGACCGAATTATTGACAGCCTGTTATAGCATATTATTGGCCGTTGAACTTCCGGAGTGGAAATACCCTATGGGATTGAAGCTAACTTCAGAGATGCATAAGGCGTCATTAAGATACATGGGACGATGGTTCTGCAGTTTTGAAGAGTTGGCTCGCTCGGCGGGACTAGCGGAAAAAATGACTTCAACCATGATTGATGCGGGCTGCGCGCCAGGTCCGATCTATGGATTACATAAAGATGAAGGCTGGTGGAGCGCGCTTGCAGGTTATACCGGCGACGCGTCGTCAGAGCCACCGACTGGCGGTCAATTATGGTATTCGCCGGCCGCAGCCTGGTGGCTGCGGCGCGCAGCTTTGATGCATCGTGACGGCTATAACTTGGCGCAAGCGGCTGCGCAAAATGAATCCATTTTTCGTAACGAATTTTGCCGGCTTTTGCCGGCTGAGAAAGACGGCGCCCTCGCTTATCCAGACTGCTTCACGGAAGAAGGTGAAATTGTCGCTTCGCAGTGTTCTGCAAAGGCCTCAAGCGAATGGCGGGCCTGGGTTTCAGGTGCCTATGGCGTATGTCTCCGGGACTTTTCCGCAGGGACCTGTATTCGCAAAGAAACGCTCGCTGCAAAAATCAAGCAAGGGCTGGCGCGAGACGAAATCGTAAGTAATGACGAAAACTGGAAAATGAACCTGCTTGATAAGCTTCAAGAGTTGTCGTCATTGATTACGCCGTTTGCGCCTTGGGAGCGGCCTACAGGTACGCCTGGCAAGACAATTGATGTTGCGTTGCATAGCATGGAGCTTGGCGGCGAATTTCCGTATTCACCATGATTAAGACAACGCCCTGGGCGCCAATAGCATTGCGCTAATCCTGCCGGGTCAGTTTATAGGCGACCACGTAATCACCCTGTCCGTCTTCGTTGGCTTTCGTGCCGCCTGCGGTGATCACCACATATTGCGCACCAGCAATCTCATACGACATAGGCGTCGCGTGTGCGCCAGCAGGTAATTGCGCGGACCAAACGACCTCGCCGGAATTCGTGTCATACGCGCGCAGCATCTGGTCGAATGTCGTAGAATGAAACACCACGCCGCCTTTGGTCGCCATCGGTCCGCCGATTGCGAAGAACCCCCACTGCGCAGCCGCGTCGTCGTCGTCGATGCCCGGCGCCCGGCCAGCCGGCGCTTCCCACAATACGGAACCGGTGTTTACGTTAATCGCGACCAGCGTTGACCATGGCCCCTTCAGGCAATGGGCGCCGCTTTCATTATTGAATAAATCGTAACGCGCCATGCCGAACGGAGTTCCAGATTGTGACGTAAACTGAGCCTCCACGCCATTTACTTTTCCTGTAGATTTTTGCCCCTTGAACTCCTTACGCGGAATAAGCTTGACCACAGTCGGCATTCGGTTGACGGCAACGAAGGCAATATTCTTGCCTTTCTGCGCCGCCATTGAGCCCCAGTTTACACCGCCAGGGTTGCCCGGATAAAGCAGTGTCCCTTCAAGACTTGGTGGCGTGAATATCCCTTCATAGAGAACGCCTGCCAGCATTTCCTGGCATCTGGCGGCATGCGCGTCGTCTCGATTCCAGATTTCGATTTCATCCTTCTCAGTCGGGTGCAACAAAATCGATGGTACACGCTGCATCGGCGCTGCGCGTTCGCCTGGCACGTCCGACGGCGGCACGGGCCTTTCTGTGACGGGAAAGATCGGCTCGCCTGTTTCCCGGTCAAGCACGAACACAAAGCCCATTTTTGTTGCGAGAATCAACGCGGCGCGCTTTGCGCCGCCGTGATCAATATCCAAGAGCATGGGCTGAGATGCGAGGTCATAGTCCCACAAATCGTGCCGCACGATCTGGTAAGCCCAAGCCACTTCACCAGTCGATGCTTTAATGGCAACTATTGAATTCGCAAATTTGTTGTCGCCCAGCCGCATGCCGCCATAAAAATCTGGGGATGGCGACGTTGTCGGAAGAAAAATTAAGTCGCGCGCTTCATCAGCGGCCATAACCGACCATACGTTCGCAGCGCCAGTTCTTGCATCAGAGTTGTTCTCCCAAGTTTCCGACCCTGGCGATTCTTTTGTCCTTGGTATCGGATCCCATTGCCAGCGCAATTCGCCCGAACGGGCATCAAAAGCCCGAACGACGCCATGGTCGAGGGATACGCCGCCATTGTCGCCGATGGATGAACCGACAACGACCACGCCGTTTACGACGGTCGGAGGCGATGTCACTGAGTATTCACCGCGACGATAGTTTCGGATGCCCTTTGAGAGATCGATCTCGCCTGCAACGCCGAACGTATCGCAAGGAGCGCCGTCGGCCGCGTCGATAGAGATCAATCTCGCGTCTAATGTTCCAAGATAAATGCGCGTAGCACACTTGGCGTTTTCCTCCGCTTCGTAGTCTGACCACGCGGCAACGCCGCGAGATGTGAACATCTCTGAATATTTGATCGAGAAATCAACTTTGGGATCATAGCGCCAAAGCTCGGCGCCGGTCTCAGGATCAAGGGCGATGATTCGGTTAAACCCGGTCGAGAACACCAGTTTTCCATCAACGAGGATCGGGGTCGCCTTGAAAGATGACCTTTTGCCGAAATATCCTTCGCCGTCGGTGGCGTCGCCGGTCCGAAACCGCCACGCCTCCTTCAATCCGCCAATCGTGGCAGGAGAGATGATATCGCTATCGGCGTAGCGCGCGCCATCGAGCCCCCCGCCATAGTGCATCCAGCCCCCAGCCTTAGCCGCCATTATCAAAAACGGCTGAACGGCAAACACCAGACCTGCCACAAACAACTTTTTTCTCGATGCCATTCAATCATCCAGTAAGCTTGCTACTGCACACAATGTTGCTCGTTGTGTCCGCTGCTTCTAGCCCGCCTGCTAGCTTGGCCATTTAAAATTACGCCAATTTACCGAAAAATGGTGCGAAGGGACGAAAGGACTAGCCAGATAAGGCCGCATTTTGCGCTGCATCGGCCGCGAAATGCCTTTTGACTTCCGGCAGGTGGCGTTTGCTAACATTGATGGTCGCGCCGTTGCGCATCTGAAGGTGAGCACCGCCGGACATTTTTGACGTGAGCCCGACAGCCCGGTTCATGTTAACGAGCGCCGAGCGATGCACCCTGACGAAGGGCGCCCGGCCGAGGCGACCCTCGGTCGATTTCAATGTGTCGCGCATCATATGGGTCTGGTCGCCTGAATGAAGAATCACATAGTTTCCGGCCGCTTCAATCCAGTCTATTTCTTCCGATGCAATCAAAATCTCCGTCTTATCTTTCACAATCTGAAATATGACGGCATTGGAAGCGCCGCCGTTGGGTGTGTTCGTCATGGTCGCCGCTCCGTCCGCGTGTTCACGAAAGGTGCGATACACGTTTACGACCACTACAATAGTAAAATAAGTGAAGGCGTCTTTGCGCCACTCATAAAACAATTCAACAGGAATATTCCCAAAATCATACCGCCTATCAAAGAACGCATAAACAGCAGACCGCACAGCAACCATTCCGCCCACATGTATTATTGAAAATGGTATTGTTGCTGCGGCGTGAACCAGTGTGGAAAATTTCCAGTCCGCGACCGACAAGGGAAACTTTTTCTCAATCGCGAACACAAACGGAAGCAAAAGAAGTATAAAAACCCCACTTGAATACTCCCAAACAAATGGCTCCCAAGTGTCTATCTTTAAACCGATCCGAGCCCGCTCCATAAGGACGCTCGTTGCATTGATCGTCGCTATCAGGAATATGAACCCGACCCAGAGCGTGATCTCAATGTGTGCCCGTCGAAAATATCTCACGTACTTCTTTCATTCCAAACTTGGTTTTGAGCCATCTCTATCGGCTTGATGTCGAGATCATGCGCTAGCACAGTTTGTGGCGAAAACCCCAAAACACGCTTAAACGCTTCCGTAAAAGCCGGCTGGCTGTGATATCCGACAGCCTGTACGATTTGTGCGACCGAATGCCCCTTGGCTAGACGTTCAATAGCTAATGAGAGCAAAGCGTTTCGACGCCACCGTGCTCGGGAAAGCCCGGTTTCGGCTTGGAAAAGCCGTTCGGCAGTACGGCGACTGACACCGATATCCAACAAAAGAGAACCGAGCTCACGATGCGCTGTTTCCATATCACTAAATCGATCGGCAATCCGGCGAGCCCGTTCATTCTTGGGAATTACCAGCGAAATGGTCATGGACTTGGCCGCCAGGACTTCCTCAGTGATCAATGCCGCCAGGCGGCTATCTGAATCATTTCTGCCATCAAGACACATCAGCTCACAGCACCGTAAAATCGCTTCGTGCAGCAGCCCGCATACATCAATCACGCGCGTTTCCAATCGGCGAACCGGTGAGATCGGACTGCAGTATAGAGTGCGTAACTTCACGCGGCCCAACATTTTAAGTTTATGCGGCGTTTGCGCCGGCACCAAGAGCGCACGGCGGGGCGGTATTATCCATAACTCATCATCTACTTCAGCGCGGACGGCGTCGCTTCTGCCATGGACAAGCTGTGGCCGGGCATGCGTACCAACACTCACTGTACTGCCGCTGTCATAGTCGACACTCAGCGTGCGTAGAATATAATGTGGCTTACCTGCAGGTGAAAGAGCACATTGCATTTGGCTATATAGTTGACGCGTATGCATATGGACAACAAGCCTGAAACTGTTAGTTTGTACGCCATAGGAGATTTTGAATGCCGAGTAAGTTAGCTCATTTTGCGATCGAAGCTGACGACGTCACTCGTGCGCGTATGTTCTACGAGAATGTATTTAACTGGCGGTTCGAGCCTTGGGGGCCGCCCGACTTTTATCAAATTCGAGAAGCCGGTGTTCATGGCGCCTTGCAGCAGCGCAGGGAGCCGCTTCCGGAGGGCCGCAAAGGATTTGAATGCTCCATTGCCGTCGATAACCTTGAGGATTCGATGAAGGCAATTGAATCTGAGGGCGGCAAAGTTCTTGGGCCTAAGCACACTATCCCGTCAGTCGGCTCGTTGGTTCAATTTCATGATACGGAAGGTAACCAGGCAATTATTATTCAATACGAGCCACACTGCCTCGAAGAACTCGGCTTGAATTGATAAACTGCCTTTAAAGGAAACTATCGATGAAGAATATGATGATCGTGCTATCGTTGATATGGATCGCAGGATGCAGCAATCCTGTCGATGTGCCAGCCGGGTACGACCCACAATCTGTCAAGGACGAGGCGCGTGCCGCACTGATTGCTTATGGTGAGGCGCTAAGCAGTGGGGACATCGAAAAGGCGGCGGAATATTATGATCGTGACGCGGATTTTCATTGGATTGAACGGGGCGGCGTTCAATATGAGAGCGGCGACGAAGCCGCAGCGTCCCTTAAGGCGCTAATCGTTCCCGGCGCAACCGCAAAACTCACCTTTGACGATATTCGCATCGCTGACCTCGGTCCAACTGCTGCATTGGCGTCAGCGTATTTCACATATGAAATGGACTACGAAAACGATCAGCAGGATTTCTCTTTCGGTGGGTGGATGAGCGTTGCTCTCACAAAACGTGCGCAAGGCTGGCGTTTCGCGGCGGGCCAGGTTGGTCCGGGTCCGGCAAATCGCAGCAATTCAAATTAGTCGAATGTTGATTGTTTTGGGGTTTCGTCAAATTGAAGGGATGGCAGCTTAAGCAACGCGTCAGGACCAATTGATCGCGCCTGCCATTTCATAGCACCAGACACAGAGAATTCTCAACTAACAGCGTTTCACTTAAGTCCTGCCTGGATGCCACCTGCCACTCGCTATTCTCGCTCACTGGGGCTAGATGCAAGACTATGAAATCAAACTACGCACTACTCGTCATTGATATGCAGCTTTGCGGCTTTGACGGTAAAATCACGCCGCCAATCGAAGATGGCGACCAGCTCGTTGAGAAAGTCGCTAAGCTGATCGCTCTTTGTCGCTTGAATAAAATTCCGATCATCTATATTCAACATTGCGGCTCTTCCGGTTTGCCTTACGCCAAAGAGATGCATGGCTGGGAAATCCACCCTGCGGTCTTTCCCCAAAAAGGTGACTCGATTGTCTTTAAGCGCAACTCCAGCGGCTTTGAAGAAACAGACTTGCGGCAGCATTTGATAAAACTCGGCGTGAATAGTGTCATCACATGCGGCATACAGAGTGAATTCTGCGTTACGAATACGAGCATGTCGGCGCTAGGGTTTGGATATAAGGTTTTCGTGGCTGCCGATGTTCACGGAACAGTGTCTAGCGACGAATGGAAAGCCGATGAAATCGTTGGTCGACAGAACAGTTTCCTAGAGCAACACCAAGCGTCTGTCATAGCGCTAAACGAACTAAGAGAAGTTCTGAATCTGAGTTAGCTCGGGGCATGGAGGCATTCTACAAAAATTGCAGTAAAATTGATTTAGGGTTAGATTGTTAAAATGTATGGAGCTCGTCGCGCTACGGGGGACGATTGAATTATTGATGTATTCGTCATTGAGTAAGGGACGAGCTCGTCAATTAATGCCGCTAAATCGTCCATACTGGGAACGTGTGCTTTTGCGATAAAACAGTCCTCCCCCGTAATTCGATCACACTCGACGATCTCAGGCAGGTTTTGAATTATCTGGATTACTTTTTGCATTTTTCCGGGTATCGGCCGAACGCGAAGCCACGCCGCGATTGTCAGGCCAAGCGCCTGCGGGTCGATAGATACGGTGTACTGCTTGATTACCCCTGCCTCTTCCAGACGCTTAACGCGTTCTGAAACACTGGGCGAGGAAAGGCTCACCTTTCTTGCAAGGTCCGCGACCGATTGCCGGGCATTTTCATGAAGTAATGAAAGAAGTTCGCGATCGACTTCGTCAATCGCCCCATTTTCATATCCAAGGCGTTTCACAACGTAATCCTATCAAACAAAGGTATTTCGGTGTTTTTCCCGTCTAATACCTATTCATTTGCGCGATCTAACTAAGTATCAACTTGGGCATGGTTCGATTCAAGGTCAATCCCTAATGGCGTTTGCCAACAAAGTCGCACAAAAAGTGCCTCCTCACGCTTGGTTCGGCGTCAGCGCCATTTTTCATTATCTCGGCCCATCCTTTGCCGTATTGCTGTTCCCCGCTGTCGGCGTCCTTGGGGTTGCTTGGATGCGCATCGCCTCGGCAGCATTAATATTTTTGCCATGGACGAAACCGTGGGAAACATTCAAGAACGCCGATGGAAAGACGCGGCTACTGCTCGTCGGTCTTGGTGTTTGTCTTGCCGTGATGAACACAGCATTTTATTTGGCGCTTGACCGTTTGCCGATGAGTCTGGTTGCAGCGGTTGAGTTTGTCGGAACAGTTGCGCTTGCGGCTTATGGTTTGCGAACAAGAAGAAACTTCCTGGCGCTGTTTTTTTCCGTTATCGGTGTATTGATCCTGATCGATGTTAAATGGGGAACGGACCCTATAGGCCTGTTTTGGGCCTTCTTGAACGGGCTTTTATTCGTTGGATACATTGTTCTCGGACATCGTGCTGCAGAAGGCGGGGCCGGCGGCGGAATAGAACGCCTCGGCGCCGCTATGGCCATTGCGCTTATTTTCTTAATGCCCATCGGTTTTTTACAAGCAGCGTCTGCATTTGGCTCGTACAAGCTTGTCCTGGCGGGAATAGGCGTCGGCGTTTGCTCATCCGTCATTCCATATGTTTGCGATCAACTGGCGATGTCGCGATTGCCGCGCGCAAGCTTTGCTTTGCTCTTGGCGTTGCTGCCGGCGTCGGCGACAATCATCGCCGCTTTGGTCCTATCTCAAATTCCTTCGGCAAAAGATATCGGCGGGATTTTGTTGGTGATGATCGGGATCGCGATCCACAAGCCAAAAGAAACGAAAGCAAAGCCGACCAATCGAACGGTTAATGAAACACAAAACGCTGATTATGTTTTTGCCAACGTCACGGAGAAACCTCGTGTTGAATGATGACCTGTTCCCGGCCATTGAGCCCTATGCGGTCGAATATCTAAAAGTTACTGACCTGCATACACTGGCCTATGAACAGACCGGAAACCCAGAAGGCACGCCTGTACTGTTTTTGCACGGAGGGCCAGGTGTTGGGATCTTCCCAGATTACCGCCGTTATTTTGATCCGTCTTATTATCGCGTGATCTTGCTAGACCAGCGTGGCGCAGGACGCAGTACGCCCTTCGCTGCGTTAGAGCAAAACACGACATGGGAAATTGTAGATGATCTTGAGCGCTTACGGCAACACCTCGGAATATCAAATTGGTTGGTCGTCGGTGGGAGTTGGGGTTGCACCCTCGCGCTTTGCTACGCCGTTACCCATGCCAAATCGGTCAATGGACTTGTTCTAAGGGGCGTGTTTCTCGCGCGCCCTTCCGAAATGGAATGGGTGCATTTGGGCGGCGGCGCTTCGGCAATTTATCCGGACGCCTGGGACGAATTTGCCTCTTTCGTCCCGCCTGAACATCGAAAAAAGCCGTTGTACGCATATTATGAAATGCTCACCAGCGATGATCCAAACATCCGGAAAAAGGCTGCGACTGCCTGGGCGCGCTGGGAGGCGTCTATAATGTCACTTAAGCCTGACCAAGCGGCAATCAAGGATTTGACGGTGGGCGATCGGTCGATCGCCCTTGCACGCACAGAATGCCACTACGTCGTAAACAGGTTTTTTATGCCGACTGAAAATTATATCCTTGAAAATATCGGCAAAATTGCAGCTGTCCCGTGTGAAATAGTACAGGGTCGACACGATATCGTATGTCCGGTACGCTCCGCGTGGGAGCTCCATAAGTCCTTACCGAACTCCAACCTGAACATTGTTCAGGATGGAGCTCATTCCGTTTCGGAAGGCGGCATGATGAGCGCAATGATCGCTGCAACCAATTCATTTAAGCGACAAGCCTGAAAAATCTTCTTTCCGGCGATGGCAATCACAGGGCCAGGTCCGGCACTCGTCGCTTATTACAGCTAACCCGACGAAGCGCTTTTGTCGAAATCGCACGAAACATGAAAGTTGTGCGGCTCACGAAGCCCCCCTATCTCTTGCAAAACCGCCCGGAATACAGCCTTCGGGGCGTTGGAGCCATTATTCACATATCGAACTCTGTGTTAGGCTAAAAGCAAAAATAAATGGAGAGAGCTGTGTTTTAATTTCCTACAGCATCCAACAATCTGGGATTTATTGCACAAAAGCCGGTAGGATTCTTTCTGCAGCGAGCTGCAAACTTATTGGATCGCGCATACCAGCCGTCGACACAATGACTAGATCAAGCTCATCGATCAAAATGATGAACTGGCCCCCGCCGCCTTGCGCATTCGGGGCACGATAGGTCTTATCGTCAGCGTTTAAATCTGCACTCCACCAGTAGTAACCATATCCCTCATCGGAAACGTCTTTACCGCCGCCATAAATATCATCATCGCCGGTGGAGAGGATTTTGCTTGTTGCTTTTGTGATATAGGCTTCCGGGATCAGTTGTTCGTCATTCCATTTGCCTTTGTTAGCCGCCAACAATCCAAACTTCATCATATCGCGAGATGTAAAGCTCGATTTCCATCCAGCAGCTGGCAGGCCGAATTCGGATAGCCATCTATATGTCGTAATGTCTAACTTGCTCAGAAGGTCGTTTTTGACAAATTCTTCAGCCGTGCCCGGAACGACAGCATCGACGACTTGCATCACCAGAGGCGTGCCGTAATTTCCATAGGCAAAAGTGCTCTGCGACTCTTCGGTAATGGGGGCGCTTTGTTCAAAAATTGCCTGAACCAGTTTTTGTCCTTCTACCTGGTCAGGATTATTGTGAAATTCTTCTCTTTGCTCATTGCTGATGCGAATTCCGGTGCGCATGGTCAAAGCATGGTGCAGGGTGACCTTTTGGGCGCCTTCAACAAATTTTGTTGGATCCAGGTCATCGAGAAAACTAATCACCGGCTTGTCCAAATCTTCCATCGTCAGATAGCCAAGCTGCATCGCGCGGCCAAGCGCTAGACCAGTATATGTTTTCGTCGCTGACGCTTGCGGGTGGGTCAGGTTTAGCCGGCCGTTCGAATAATAGGATTCAAACAAGAGCTGACCCTTATGGGCAATTAGCAGACTGTCGATGTTTCCGTGCTGACCGTCGGCGATTTCCTCAGCCAGCTTGACAAGCATGTCTTTATCGCCGCCATCAACGCCTAATTCGCCAACGACAATGCCGTCATTTCTTTCAGCTGGCGCTGTATCGATAAAGGCTTTTTCAAGTTTCGGCACTTCCCAAACTTTAAGATCGTCATCATTGACCGCCCACTCTGTCGAGATATAGGTCTCATTGGGGCTTTTCCAGAACCCATGCGCGTCTTGTTCTGCAGCCGCTTCTTGCGTGGATTTAGTTTTATTATTCCCGGAGGTTTCATTCTCTGTGACTTCATTCCCGGAGAATTCGGTTTCTGCGGGACCTTCGCAACTCGCAATCAGGAAAGCGGCGAATAAAACAGCAGAGCGTGAAAATAGCTTCATGAAATATCCATCTTGTTGAGATTACATCGAGTGATTCTTCATTTAGTGATCGCGTTATGGCTTGGGCCTGAGCCCCTCTATAATTTCCGTACTCACCCAATAAGTATTGGCGAGCCCAGGTTCGCCATCCTTTCCGGCTCGTTCATCTCTGCCAAAAAACAAATACTTGCCGTCCGGCGTGATCGTCGGGGTTTTTTCATTGAGGCCGGTGTTTATGGCGTTTCCGAGATTTATGGGCTTTGTCCACGTTCCGTCTTCCTCTTTGAAGTGAACGTACATATCGTTATCTCGTCGGCCACCTTCCTCGTCGCTGCGCGCGGTCAATATCAAGTAGTCTTGCGATGGGGATATGAAAGCGTGATGACCGGATTCAATCGGAACTTCCCGTGTTTCGGGAAACTCGCCATTCCTGTTTGGCGCAAAATAGGTTTTGCCTTTTGTCAGGTTGAAATAATAAAGGTCGCCGTTCTTTGCCTGATTGGAAAAAAACACCAGGTCGTCATTTATCGGTGAATCAAGTTGAACGGCGTCGCTCCAGGCGTTCTCCAACCGGTTTACGTACCAGATTTTTTCATCGGTAAACCCGGCGTCCATAGCGGTGAAGTAAATCCGCTTGCCGTCGGGGCTGACAAAGGGATGAAATTCTTCTTTTTTTCGCCCATTCGTAAAACTTACTCTTTTTATGGAGGTCCATTTGCCTTTTTCGAGCTTTGAGAAATAGATGGATGTTGCTCCGTCTTCGTTATCGGCTGAAAAATACATTTCAGTGAAATCGGAAGAAAACGAAACGGTGCCATCAAGCCTTCCATCAATTGATACGCTGCCCGGCGCAAACAATTCAGGCGTCAAACCCGGCGGTCGCTGCCCGAAATAGGGCGATGCGGTTGTTGCCCTGCTTTCATTTTCAAGCCGAAGGTCTTCGATAACGCTGGCATCCACCCAAAAAATATCGACATTTTCATATTCATCGGAGCCCATATTTCTATTGAAGAAAAGATATTTACCGTCCGGCGTCACGCTCGCATACGCTTCCGACGCTCCTGTGTTTATCTTGTCACCCAAATTTATGGCATCTCCCCATGAGCCATCTTGCTGTCGATAACTAATATAGATGTCAGAATCGCCATATCCGCCTTCTCTTTCACCATCAAATATAAGGTAGGACTCATCAGGCGCGATGAAGGGGTGGAAGCTTTTTCCGCCATTAATTTTTTTGCTGAGCAGTTTCGGTTCTTCGTATTTTCCATCCACGAACCGTGAATAACGTATAGAACCAGTAAAATCCGGTTTGAACTCATCAAAAAAATAAGTACCTTTGGAGGAAGCTGTAAGGCGCATGATCGGCAAGTCTTTGAAAGGAGAGCCAAGGCTTTTTAACTCTGACCATCCGGCTTCGGTGCGCTCCTTATATCGCTTACCCAAGTGCATGGTCTTTCCATCAGGAGAGAAAAAGGGGTTCCATATTCTGGGCGATATAACGGATTCCTGCCACTGATTATTTTTGTATTGAAAAACGGTAGAAGTCATTTTTTCATATCTACCGCCCTCTCTACGGAGGTAGAACTCCTTCATATCAGGAGTGAAGACACCGCCATATTCATAATACTCTGTCGACACTATTCCGGGTGCAAATCGTTCAGCTGTGGAACCGGGCAGCGTTTGGCCGAGATAGAGGTCTTCGGAAACTGACGTTTCATCTTGTGCTTGAGTTGCACAACTCACAACGAGAAATGAAGATAGCAGAATGATAAATGACGAAAACCGTTTCACAACATATTCCTTTTGTGGCGCGTAATGCCTGCCTTGCTTGTTGGCGAAGCCGGTGTTTCGCTTTATTGAGCATAGCTTTTAAGTTTTTCGTTCAACTCCTCACGAGTTGCCGCTGACATCATGAAATGCAGCTTTACCGCGGCATCTTTGATTTGAAATTCCTGTGGCGCGGCCATCCATTGAGCGATGGCGGCTTTGGCCTCAGATTCGAAACAGGGATGGGTGGACACAAGAACGCGCGCATTATGAATGGTGCCGTCCTTGCGAACATCATGACCAAGAACAACCGTGCCCAGGTTGATTGTATGTCGCGAAACGGGCTCGCCGCCGACCATGAGATCTTTCTCTTCAAACTCAACGCCGCGCCTCTTGATATCCGCAATCAGACCGGGACAACTGGCGGGCATTTGCAAAGGCGTTTGCCTGACATAATCGATCGGACTGGACGCCATATTGATGACGCTGGCGCCAGCCGTCGCGAGCGCGCTTGTAAGTCCCAGCGCACTCGCCCCGATTGACGTGACGAGCAACGCCGCGCCCCAGCGCCGCTTTCGCGCGCCCGTCTCATTTTCTAAAATCCCGATAAGCCGCATCTTCGTGTTCCGGTGATGCGCGGAGGTAAGCCGCGCCGTGGGACATGGCAGCGCTTCGCCCATGGTGCGGGTCGGGCGCTGAATGTTTAGCAAAAATGCGGCGTAGTCTTTGCGTTCCGGCGGGGTGAGTTCGCTTGTCGCCGCGCGGTCAGCGCGCAATTCAATCGACAAACGCCACTGTCGCACCAGGAAACTTATGCCGGGATTTCGCAGCATCATGTCCTGCAACAGCAGGAGTAACAACGTTAGCTCGGCGTCATTGTGGCGAAGATGAGCGCGCTCATGCCGCAACAATACAGCCCGGGTCTCAAACCCTTGCGGCATAACAACCGCCTTGCGGGGCCAGGACAACGTCAAAGGCGGCAGCGCAGCGGTCGTTGTAAAAATATCGGGCTCCGAGGTCGGCGCCAACGCCAGGCCCTGCAATCGCGACCACCGCCACAAGGTGCGGCCCATCAGCAGAATGCATAGGCCCATATAGACTGCTAATAAATTGGGAGACATCGCGACGTCCGCAGCGCTATCGCCGACCTGTATCGGGAACATGCCGAACACTTCTATAGGCGGCACCCGGATGATGGCGTTAACGGGGACAAGATAGAACACGCTCGGCAAGAAGCTCAGCATGATCAAGGCCAGCCAGACATTTGGCGCCGGAAAGCGCGATCCGACCGGTCCATTACCGTCACGCTGCAAGACCCAGGCGCCGCCGGCGACAACAAGGCTCCACAGATGGACAAGGATCAGCGCCTTAATCATCATCGCCGCTTTCATTGAGAAGACGGTCGAGCTCCAACCACTCTTCCTCGGACAAGATTTTGCTGTCGTGAAAGGCGGCCGTCGGAAGCGGGCCTTTCATCTCAAAGAATGTGTCGAAAAACTCGCGCATCACGCCGGACAATGTGCGAGCTTTACTTTCGACGGGGGTATAAACGCGGACGCCGTGCTTTGTATCCAGTCGCAGAAGCGCTTTATCCGCCATCCGAGAAAGCGTTGTGCGCGTCGTCGAAAACGACCAATCCAGTTGTGGGCCAACCTTGTCTTGTATTTCCCGCGCAGACAAAGGCGCGTCCGCCCAGAGAATTTTCAGGATAGCAAGTTCGGATTTGCTCAATTGTGTCATTTGTAGACATATATGTTACGCACGTAACATGAGTCAAGCGACTCATTAAGTGGTTTCACTTTAAGTGGTTTCACTTTCAGATCGTAAACCTAAGTGTTTCTAGGCCTGGTGGGCAGCAATGAAATCTGTGCTTGATGCGCCAACCTCTTGCAAAATCTCCCAAAATTCAGGCTTTGGCGCTTGGCAGAGAGTTCGATATGCATTCACGAAGGGGAGCCATTAATTTTTCGCAACATAATCAATGAACTAACGCGCGAAAATCACGACCCCCATTCTTACTTTCGAACTTGCAAGATGAACGCAAAGTCTCTGGGGACGTAACTCCGCTCAACGTCCGCTCGGACGGTACGTC